>CAYGMX010000067.1:0-10375 GCA_964351055.1 uncultured Loktanella sp.
ACGAAATGGCGCAACATGGTCAGATGCGACAGGTCGTAACACTCGAACTCGAACCTTGCGCCGCGCTGCGTCCCCATCTTGTCGAGAACCTGCGCGATATCGCGCGGCGTATTCTTGAAAACAAGATCGTCCGTGCCTTCCAGAAAGGGTTTCTCCCACGGATGCAAAAAGGTCTTGATCCGGGGGATCATGGGATAAAGCGCGAAATTCATCGTGCCCATGTTCAGGCTGCACATTTCGGGTGCGACAGCGCGGGGTGCTGCCAGTCGCTGGTCAAGCGTCATGACCGCCGAACCACCCGTCGTCATATTCACAACCGCATCGGTACCCACAGCGATCTGTGGCAGGAAACCGGCCCAATGATCGGGGTCCGATGACGGGCGTCCGGTGGCAGGGTCACGCGCGTGCAGATGCAAGATAGCGGCACCCGCTTCAGCAGCCCCGATGGCCTGTTCAGCGATCTGCGCGGCCGTGATCGGAAGATAGGGCGACTGCGACGGCACGTGGATAGATCCGGTGATGGCGCAGGTGATCAGGATCTTGCTCATGACAGCGGCAATTCGGATGCGATGGCAAAGGCCATCAGCGCGTCGGTCAATAGCGCCACGATCTCGTCGGCCTGTTCGATCGTGGTGATCATCGGGGGGGCAATCAGGATGTGATCCCCCTCGTATCCACCCCGGGACCGGCGCGGATAGACGATCAGGCCAAGGGCATAGGCGGCCTCGGTCAGGCGGTCGTAGGCTTTCATCGCCGGTGGCAAAGGCGCGCGCGTGATACGGTCGGAGACAAGCTCGATCGCCAGCAGCAGGCCCATGCCGCGCACATCGCCGATGAAGGGAAACCGGTCCATCAGTCTCACCAGACCACGCTTGAGGTGGTCACCCACGACTTGAGCATTGCGCATCATGTCCTGCCGGATGATTTCATCCAGCACCGCAAGACCCGTCGCGCAGGCCAGCGGATTGCCTGCATAGGTAAAGCCATGGGCAAAGCCGCCTTTGGCCATCACCGCCTCGACAATCTCGCCGCGTGCGACAATGGCACCAAGGGGGATGTAGCCCGCCCCGAAACCCTTGGACAACGCCAGTATATCGGGTGCGCCTGCCCAATGCTGCCCGCCCAGAAAGCGCCCTGTGCGACCGCCGCCCGACATCACCTCGTCATGGATCAAGAGCACGCCGTAACGGGTGCAGATGTCGCGGACCGCCTCCATATACCCCGCAGGCGGGACAAGCGCCCCTGTCGAGGCACCGCCAATCGGCTCGAGCAGGAAGGCAAGAACCGTGTCCGGCCCTTCGGCCAGGATCGCCGCCTCCAGCATGTCGGCGTAATGCGCTCCGGTGGCCGGATCGGCTGGGTCCAGGCCGTCAAGCCATGCGCGCGGTGCGGGCACCTTGGGCATGGCCTGCATCATCGGCGCGAAAGGATCGGTCAGGCTGTCATAGCCTGTCACCGAAAGCGCCCCCAGCGTGCAGCCATGATAAGACGGCCAGCGCGAGATCACTTTCCAGCGGCTCCCCTCTCCCACTGCCACCGCATAGGCGCGGGCAAGCTTCATCGCCGATTCCACGGCCTCTGATCCGCCCGAGACAAAGAACACGCGGTTCATGCCGGGCCAGACCAGTTCGACCGTGCGCTCGGCCAGCGCTTCAGAGGCTTCGGTGACAAAATGCAGGCGGTAGCCAAAGGTCGACTTGTCCATCTGGGCGCGCATCGCTTCCAGCACGGCAGGATTGCTGTGGCCGATATTGCAGACCATCGCCCCGGACGATCCATCAATGAACCGCCGCCCTTGGGTGTCCCACATGTAAATGCCTTCGGCCCTGTCCAGCATCGGTCGGGGGTGCTCGGTCTGGTAGAACAGGTAAGATGGTCTGTTGCGCAGGGTATCGGGTGACATGGCGCTGAATTCTCCACGGATGGTCAAGAGTTGCATGACAAAGGACGTTTGAGAAGGGGCCACCTGATCGGGAACGGTTGTCGCCCGGTCAATTCATCGGCGCGCCGCCTTCGGCTTTGCGGCGGGTGATATAGGCGTCGATGGCCTCAAGCCGCGCAGGATCAAGCGGGGGTTGCTCGTAATCGGCAAGGAGCTGTTTCCAGACCCCATTGGCCCGTTCTCGCGCGGTGATGCCTCCGTTTTCAAGCCACTGTCCGTGGTTGTCCCAATTCGACAAAAGCGGTGTGTAGAATGCGGTCTCATAGCGGCTCATCGTGTGGTCCGCGCCAAAGAAATGGCCGGCAGGCCCGACCGCACGAATCGCGTCGACCGCCAAGGTATCGGGCGTCACCACGATGGGGTCGAAATAGGCCGCCATCATCTGCAACAGTTCGGCATCAAGGATCAGCTTTTCAAAACTGGCCGTCAGCCCGCCATGCATCCAGCCCGCGGCATGATTGACCAGATGCGCCCCTCCCATGCAGGCCCCCCAAAGTGACATCTGCGATTCGTATGCAGCCTGCGCATCGACCTCGTTCGCAGCGGTCACATTCGATGAACGGAAAGGCACGCCGATGTAACGGGCCAATTGCCCGCTGGCCTGAGCCGCCTTGACGTATTCGGGCGTGCCAAAGGCAGGCGCACCCGAACGCATATCCACGTTAGAGCTGAAACCACCATACAACACCGGGACACCGGGCCTGACGATCTGGGTCAGGGCAATGCCTGCCAAAGCTTCTGCATGTTGCTGGACCAGCGTGCCCGCCAAGGTCACAGGCGACATCGCCCCCGCCAGCGTGAAAGGCGTGATCACATTGACCTGACCATAGGTCGCAAGACAGATCAGCCCTTCGGCCATCGGGATATCAAGCTGCAACGGCGAATTGGTATTGATGATCCCCAAAAGCGTCGGCCTGTCCTTCATCCCGTCAGGCGTGGTGCCCAGCGCAAGCGCGGCAAGTGCGATTCCGTCCATCGTGCGCGCATGACCGAGCGTCTGGGTTTGCCAGTTCTTGTCCAGCAGGGTGATCTGCGCCCGAAAGATATCCAGATGCCGCGTTGCGGCGGGCAGGTCCATCGGCTCAAAGGGTCCGCCGCCCTCTTGGTGCAGGATGTTCAGGCTTTGAATGACGCGCATGTAGTCGCACATCTCGGCAAAGGTGCCGTCACGCTTGCCACGGTCGTTGTCCATCACATAAGCAGGCCCGCCCACTGCGCCAAAAATCAGATCGCGCCCGCCAAGCCGCAGGTTGCGGGCCGGATTGCGGGCTTCCAGCGTGAAATGCTGTGGCACGGTCTGAATAAGCTGGGGGATCAGATCGGGATCGAACAGCACCATATCGCCTTGGACCGTTGCCCCTGCCGCGCGGAAATGATCCCGCGCGGGGGGGTGCAGCACTTTCATTCCAATTTCTGCCAAGACCCGCAACGCAGCCTGGTGGATCATCGCGACCTGATCATCACTCAGCACCGCTACCGGATCATAGGGGCGGGTGAGTTGCGAAAAGGGCGGCTGGTTCACCGCGCCGATCATCCGCCCTTCGCGGGATTTGCCCCGCCTCACGTCACAGGCTCGGTCAGCGGGACAGGCCCGTCGCGGCGCAGCGCGGCATTGGACGGGGCCAGATCAAGGCCGCGGGCTGTCTCATGCGCCTGATAGACCGCATGCACCAAGGCACCGGGCGCGCGCGCGTCACCGGTGACAGAAAGGGAGAACCTGTCATCTCCGCCCCCTGCCAGACTGTCAAAGAGCGCGCTGCCACCTGCCCGTTGACCCACGATCACAAGACTGCGGGCCGCGATCTGCCGCGCCGCCCCTGAAAACACATGGGCAAGGTCCAGTGTGACCCCGTCAAAGCCGGTCACGATTTCACTTGTGCGCAAGGCGACGCCCAACCGTTCTAGCGCCTGATGCATACCCGGTTGCTCGTTGGTCATGATGCCCCATGCGCCAGCGGCACCACCCGTGGTGATATAGGTGGTTTGCAAGCCGAGCGTGGCCAGATGTTCGGCAATGGCCGTCCCCAGATAGTAATTGTCAAAGTCAAAGACAGCGACCGGCCCCTCGGGGACTTGTCCCCGCGCCAGATCACCGGGTGTAAGAATGCGTGGGGCATCCAGTCCCGCAACCGGCAGTTCGTTGGCCCCGCAAAGCCGTGTGGTCCAGCGTGCACCCGTGGCGACAATGACGTGATCGGCGCCGAAATCGCGCACATCCGCTGGGGTCATCGGGCTTGCCGGATAGAGCGACACATTGGGCAGCTTGCGCAACTGGCCCAGACGGTATTCGGCCACACGCATCCATGCCCGCAGACCGGGCAGCGCGCTTTCGAACAAGAGCCGTCCACCAAAATCGTCCCGTGCCTCGGCCAAGGCCACATCAAAGCCGCGCCGTGCTGCGGTCAATGCTGCCTCCAGCCCCGCAGGCCCGCCCCCGACGATCAACACCTGCCCTGCACGATCCCGCGTCACGACCTCTGGGTGCCAGCCGTGCCGCCATTCTTCGCCCGCCGTCGGGTTTTGCGTACAGCGCACCCAGACACCGTCATGCCACGAGGCGATGCACATATTGCAGCCGATACATTCCCGGATATCTTCCTCGCGGCCTTCGTCGATCTTTTGGGGCAGAAACGGATCTGCGATCGAGGGGCGCGCGCCACCGATCAGGTCAAGCACGCCGCGACGGATCATGCCCACCATCGTGTCGGGCGATGTGAACCGCCCCACCCCGACCACGGGCTTGTCCGTGACGGATTTCATAAAGTCGATCACCGGCTCGTGGCTGCCTTCGGCGGCGAAACGCGACGGCGCGCAGTCATAAGCGGAATAGTCCATCTTGACGTCGAACAGATCAGGGGCGTCCTTGAGCAGGCCAACCACCTCATGCGCCTCGCTTTCGGCCACTTCGGAGGGTCGCGCGCGCAGTTCCTGCATCGACATCCGCAGCGCCACGGCACAGCGCCCGTGTGTCGCTTCGCGCACGGCGTCCAGCAATTCCTCGACCAGACGCACGCGATTGCGCACCGATCCGCCATAGGCATCGGTGCGGTGATTATAGTCGGGTAGCAAGAACTGGTAAGGCAGATAACCCATACCGGCATAGACATAGAGAATATCAAAACCGGCCTGTTCGGCCCGTACAGCCGCATCGGCATGCCATTGGATCAGGGCGCGTATATCCTCTGCATCCATGATCTTTGGGCGTTGCGCGGACATGAACCCTACATGGGTCGGCATCCAAGGCACGCCGGAAGGGCTGAGAGGTGCAATCCGGCTGGTCCGGTTCACCGATGCAGCCCCGCCGTGCCAAAGTTCGATCCCCGCAAGGGCCCCATGGGCATGGACAGCATCGGTCATCAGCGCGTGGGCGCGGATGTCCGCATCATCCCAGATCGTGGCGCAAGGAAACGGGCTGTCGTCAGAAGACGGATCGACCGAGGCGGCACCGGTGCAGACCACGCCCCAGCCCCCTTCTGCCTTCATCCCGCGAAAGGCCGCACGCACATGCGGGGCCGCATTGGTCATACCACTGGCGTGTGGCACCTGAAAAAAGCGGTTCTTTGTGGTTTTGGGCCCGATCTTGAGCGGCTGAAACAACGGATCGTACTGGGGATTGCGGGCCAAGACAGTCTCCTTGTTGAATAAACATATCATAAGCTGCGCAGAGAGGCTGCGTCAATCGAAACAGGGCAACATCGGCGTTGCGTCAAAAGGCCCATATTGTACAGTCGTCCAACAACAGCGAGGTGTCGCGATGCCAAACGTCAGAACTGATTTTACCTATCCTGTGGAAGTGATCGAAAACATTTTTGTTCCGCTCCCCGACGGGACACGGCTGGCCGCCAAGCTGTGGCGTCCAAAAGGCGCAGGCCCCGTGCCTGCCATTCTGGAATACCTGCCCTACCGCAAGCGCGACGGGACGCGTTGCCGCGATCAGGGGATGCACGCATATCTTGCAGGACATGGCTATGCCTGCGTCAGGCTCGACATCAGAGGATCGGGAGACAGCGAAGGCCTGATCGACGACGAATATACCGTGCAAGAGCAGTTGGACGGATGCGACGCCATCGCATGGCTGGCCGCACAGGACTGGTGCGACGGTCAGGTGGCGATGATCGGCATCTCTTGGGGTGGTTTCAACGGTTTGCAGATCGCGGCACGGCAGCCTGACGCGCTGAAGACCGTGATCACCGTGGGGTCCACCGACGACCGCTATGCCACCGACATCCACTGGATCGGCGGCTGCCTGAGCAAGGATAACTTTGACTGGTCGGCCACGATGATGGCCACCAACGACCTACCCCCTGACCCCGATGTCGTAGGCGAGAACTGGCGCGCGATGTGGCAGGCGCGGATGGCGCATCAACGGCCATGGATCACCGATTGGCTGCACCACCAGCGGCGCGATGATTTCTGGAAACAAGGGTCGGTCTGCGAGAACTTCAGCGCGATCAAGGTTCCCGTCTACGCGGTGTCGGGCTGGGCGGACAATTATTCCGAAAGCGTTCCGCGCCTGCTTGCCGGTCTGAGCGTGCCACGGCGCGGGCTGATCGGACCTTGGGCGCATTCCTACCCGCATGACGTGACCGTGGAACCCGCGATCGGCTGGCTGCAAGAGGTCGTGCGCTGGTGCGATCACTGGATGAAGGGGCGTGACACCGGCATCATGCAAGAGCCGATGTATCGCGTCTGGATGCAGGACAGCGTGCCACCGGCGACCTGCTACCGCACCCGTCCGGGGCGCTGGGTCGCCGAGGACAGCTGGCCTTCGCCCCGGATCACGATGCGACGTCTGCCGCTTGGCGCGGACGGGCGGTTCAGTGACACCGCAGGGACGCGCAGCATATGCTCGCCCTTGTGGGTTGGCATGAATTCCGGCGAAGTCGGGCGCTATGGCGAAGATGCGGATTGGCCCGGCGACCAGCGCGAAGACGATGGCGGCAGTCTGGTCTTTCTGTCGGACCCGCTGCCCGAGGCTATCGAGATCCTTGGCGCGCCGCGGATTGCTTTGCGCTTTTGCTCTGACAAGCCCTTGGCGCTGGTCTCGGCCCGGCTGAACGATGTCCGGCCAGATGGCCGTACGACGCGTGTAGGCCTTGGCCTGCTAAACCTGACCCATCGGGACAGCCATGAACATCCGACCCCCCTTGAACCGGGGCAGGACTATGACGCTGTCGTCGAAATGGATGATATCGCACACCACTTCCCCGCTGGGCATCGGATCGCTGTGGCCTTGTCGACGGTCTATTACCCATTGGTCTGGCCATCCCCTGAACTGGTGACCTTGACGATCCATTGCGGCGCGTCCGAACTCCATCTGCCGATACGTCCCCCACGTCCCGAGGATGACGCGCTACGCCCTTTCGATCCGCCCGAAGAGGCCGCCCAAACGCCCGTTGTGCATCACTCCAGCCCCGCCACAAACCGTCGGCGCATCACCCGCGACCTGCTGAATGGCACCATCGTCGTAGATTTCCCGCGCTGGACTTACGCGATGGAGATGACGGATATCGAACAGACCCAAATCTCGACCGGTACATGCCGTCATGAAATCACCGAAGGCGATCCGTTGAGTGCTGCGACCTATACGGACAACCGCGTTGAAATCCGGCGCAAGGATACCACGATCCTGCACCACTCGACCGGCAGCCTGACCTGTGACGCGACGCATTTCATCGTCCAGATGCAGGTGCGCCTGTCAGAAAACGGGCAGGAAGTTTTTGCACGAGACTGGCACGACCGCATTCCGCGTGACATGATCTAGGTGATGACAGCACATACTCCGAAATACCGCCGATACGAGGCCCCCGAACGCCGCGAAATGCTGGTCGAGGCCGGGCTTGCCTGCCTTGCCGACGGCGGTGTCTCGGGCTTTACCATCGACCGGATTTGTGAAGCGGCCGGGGGGGCATCGCGCGGGCTGATTACACATCATTTCGGGTCCAAACAGCAATTGCTGCGCGCGTGCTATGCGACTGCCTATGACCGGATGTTGGGGGCAGCGGCCCCGGGCGGTTCTGCGCAGACCTCATTGACAGAAATGATCGAGGCGCTGCTTTCCGATGACTACACATCGCAGGGCACCCTCAGAGCATGGCTGGCGATGTGGGGCGAGGTTGCCAACGATCCTGACCTGATGCTGGAGCACCGGCGCTACTACGATCATTATCTGGGGCGCGTTGTTCAGGCGATCCACAAGGCATCAGACGGCAGGGCGCTTGCCATATCGGATGTTGCCTTGGCAACACTCTTTATTTCGATGGTCGACGGGCTCTGGCTCGAACGCTGCCTTGACCCCGAACGGCTGTCCCGGGCCGATGTCCGGCAGGCGTGTTATGAGTTGCTCGAGGCCTTTCTTGGGCCGATCCGTCCGACGGACGACTGACGCACAGTCAGACCATACTGCAACGCAGCGGTCAGTCGTTTGCAGGTTGTACTGCGGTGACAGGCACAAAGCTATGTATCAAGCCGCCCGGCGGCTTTGCAAAACCTGCCGGGCGTGGGCCATCCGGCGCACTGCGTGATCTGATTGTCCTTCATACCGCTTCGGGGGCGGTCACAGCATCAATGCGCGATCATCACGTGCCGAACAGCTGTGTAATCCTCAAGTGCATACATCGACATATCCTTGCCATAGCCTGATTGCTTCAATCCGCCATGGGGCATTTCATTGACCAGCATGAAGTGCGTGTTCACCCATGTGCAGCCGTAGCGCAGGCGTGCCGAGACATCCATGGCGCGGCCCACGTCCTGTGTCCAGATCGAGGACGCAAGCCCGTAGTCACTATCGTTTGCCCAAGTGACAGCCTCTTCTGGATCGGTGAACCGTGTGATCGACACCACAGGGCCGAAGACCTCGCGCTGCACAATTTCATCTGATTGCAGCGCGCCAGCGATGATCGTCGGTTCATAGTAAAAGCCGCCACCACTGTGGATTCTGCCACCTGTAGTGATTTCCATATGTTTTTGTTCGCGTGACCGCTCTACAAAGCTGGCAACACGGTCGCGCTGCCGCATCGAGATGAGGGGCGGGATTTCATTCAGCGTATCATCCGCATTGTCATAAACAATCGTCGAGACCGCAGAGGACAACTCGGCCACCAGCTTTTCATAGATTTTTGGCCCTGCGTAAATCCGGCAGGCGGCGGTGCAATCCTGGCCCGCGTTGTAGTAGCCAAAGGCTTTCAACCCTTGGACCACGCGATCCAGATCAGCATCGTCAAAGACGATGACAGGTGCCTTTCCACCCAATTCCAGATGTGTGCGCTTGACTGTATTGGAGGCCGCTTGCAGAACCTTCTTGCCCGTCGCCACATCGCCGGTGATTGACACCATGTCCACGTCCGGATGGCTGATCAGCGTGTGGCCCACACTCGCGCCTTGTCCGACCACGACATTGACGACCCCTTCGGGCAGTATATCAGACATCAACTTGGCCAGTCGAAGTGCGGTCAGCGGTGTCTGCTCTGACGGTTTCAGCACAACCGTGTTGCCACCCGCCAGCGCGGGCGCAAGTTTCCACGCCATCATCATCATGGGGTAATTCCATGGCGCAATAGATGCGACCACACCAATCGGATCACGGCGCACCATAGAGGTGTGGCCCGCCAAGTATTCGCCCGCCGCCGAAGTGTGCATGTTGCGCACAGCACCCGCAAAATAGCGGAAACAATCAGCGACAGCAGGGACCTCTTCGTTGCGGACCTCGTTTATCGGCTTGCCGCAATTGAGCGCTTCAAGCTGAGCCAACTCTTCGAGGTTGGCTTCAACCGCATCTGCGATTGCCAGCAGTTTGGCAGAACGCTCGGACGGTGTTGTGCGGGACCAATGAACAAAAGCGGCACGGGCCGCGCCGACAGCCCGATTGATCTGGTCGCTATTGGCCTCGGCCAGCTTAAGGACGGTCTCGCCCGTGCGCGGGTTGAGCACGGATTCTTCAGTATCCGTACCCGCCTCGAACGATCCACCGATCAGCATATTCGTTTCCATGGTGTCTCTCCCTTTATGTGTTTTTCATCCGGTTCATTTGCCCTGACCGGCGACGGTATCGGTGCCCCGCGTCAGGTAGTAGGCAGCGAGGATCGGCAAGAAGGTGACCAGCACCACAACCATCGCGACCACATTGGTCACAGGGCGTTCGCGGGGGCGTACCAGTTCTTCCAGCATCCAGATCGGCAAGGTTTGTTGTTGGCCGGCGGTAAAGGTGGTCACGATCACCTCGTCGAACGACAGTGCAAAGGCCAGCATTCCGCCAGCAAGCAATGCGGTCGAGATATTGGGCAGGATCACATAGCGGAACGTCTGGAAGCTGTTCGCACCCAGATCCATCGACGCCTCGATCACCGACCAAGACACCCGCCGGAACCGCGCGACGGCGTTATTGTAGACAACGAGAACAAACAAGGTGGCATGGGCCAGAACGATGGGCCAGAA
>CAYGMX010000068.1:0-10342 GCA_964351055.1 uncultured Loktanella sp.
TTCACCAGCGCAAAGTCAGGCTCGATCCCGGTGGTGTCGCAATCCATCACCAGACCGATCGTGCCTGTGGGCGCAATAACCGAGACTTGAGCGTTGCGATAGCCGTGCTTTTCGCCAAGTGCCAGCGCTTCATCCCACGCCGAAACAGCCAGTGCGACAAGGCTCTGATCGGGACAATTGGCGTGATCCAGCGGAACCGGCTTGACGTCCAGCTTGTCGTAACCGGTTTTCTTGCCCAAGGCCGCCTGACGGTGGTTCTTGATCACCCGCAGCATGTGCTTGCTGTTCTTCTTGTAGCCCGGGAAGGCACCCAGTTCGCCTGCCATTTCGGCAGAAGTGGCATAGGAGACACCGGTCATGATCGCGGTCAGGGCCGCGCCCATCGCGCGGCCTTCGTCGCTGTCGTAACCCAGACCCATGTTCATCAAGAGCCCGCCGATGTTGGCATAGCCAAGGCCCAGCGTGCGGAAGTCATAAGACCGCTGCGCGATTTCCTTGGATGGAAACTGTGCCATCATCACCGAGATTTCCAAGGTGACCGTCCAAAGACGGGTGGCATGCATATAGTCTTCGACCTGGAATTCACCGTTCTGGTAGAAGGTCAGCAGGTTCATCGATGCAAGGTTGCAGGCCGTATCATCAAGGAACATGTATTCGGAACAAGGGTTTGACCCACGGATGGCTCCGTCTTCGGGACAGGTGTGCCATGCGTTCACGGTGTCATGATACTGGATGCCCGGATCGGCACAGGCCCATGCCGCGTGCCCGACCTGCTCCCACAGATCGCGTGCCTTGATGATCTTGGCGACTTCACCGTTGCGGCGGTTGATCAGCTTCCAGTCGGCGTCATCTTCGACAGCCTTGAGGAAGGCATCGGTCACGCGGATCGAGTTGTTGGAGTTCTGGCCGGAGACGCTGGAATAGGCCTCGGAATCCCAATCGGTGTCATAAGTCGGGAATTCGATACTAGTATAGCCCTGCTTTGCATAGTCCAGCACGCGTTTGATGTAAGTCTCTGGGATAGCAGAGCGCTTCGCGTCCTTGACCGCCGCGGCCAGCGTTTCATTTGTCTTTGGATCGTAGGCCGAAACCTCTGCCCCATCCCATGATTTGATCGCGGCGAAGATCGCGTTCAGATAGCGCGAATGCATCTTGGAACCGGCGACGATGGACGCCACCTTTTGTTCCTCGATCACCTTCCAGTTGATGAATTCCTGGATGTCAGGGTGGTCGGCATCGACAATGACCATTTTCGCCGCACGGCGTGTTGTGCCACCTGATTTGATAGCACCCGCAGCACGGTCACCGATTTTCAGGAAACCCATCAGACCGGATGACTTACCGCCACCCGACAGCGCCTCGCCTTCGCCGCGCAAGGACGAAAAGTTGGTGCCGGTGCCAGAGCCGTACTTGAACAGGCGCGCTTCGCGGACCCACAGGTCCATGATCCCGCCATCATTGACCAGATCGTCCGCAACAGACTGGATAAAGCAGGCATGCGGCTGGGGGTGTTCGTAGGACGAGGCTGATTTTGTCAGCTCACCTGTCTTGTAATCCACATAATAATGGCCTTGGGCCGGACCGTCGATGCCATAGGCCCAGTGCAGGCCGGTGTTGAACCACTGCGGGCTGTTTGGCGCCGCACGCTGGGTTGCCAGCATATAGCGCATTTCGTCAAAATAGGTGCGGGCGTCTTCTTCGGTTGTGAAATAGCCGCCCTTCCAACCCCAATAGGTCCATGCACCAGCCAGACGGTCGAACACTTGCTTGGCCGAAGTCTCACCGCTGAAGGTCGCGCCCTTTGCTGGCTCCGAACGCCACAGGAACGCAGGAACGCCTTTTTCTTTCACTTTCTTGACCGCTGATGGCACACCGGCCTTGCGGAAATACTTCTGCGCGATGACATCGGACGCAACCTGGCTCCAGCCAGCGGGGATCTCGCAATTATCAAGCTTGAAGACGACCGTGCCATCCGGATTGCGAATCTCTGACGTGGTCGTCTTAAAGTTTAGCGCCCCATATGCGCCGGTCTCGGTGGTCGTGAAATTACGATCGATTCTCATTGTCACTGCCTCATCTTTTGTGCGCCGTCGTTGCGGCTAACTTCACCATCACCGCACGGGCGGCACGATCTCGACGGGAACGCACATCTGTAGGCAAAACCTTCGTGTTCGATCACCGATCAAACGAGGTCTGGTTGACGCTGGTCGCCCGCATCTGCCCGCTGCTATGTCCCCTACCGACACCACATATTGTGCTGTAGTTGCCGGTCCGCACAACCTGACGCATCTAGCCCTAGTGGGTCAACGGATTTTTAACACAAAATACGGATAAATTCGGTTGACGGGCCTTGCCCAAAATGACCGGCGTCATCGTGTATGATTCACGCACAGACTTGTCCACATTTTGGTCGTTACAAGAATGTTACATAAACCTTTAAAGTTGGCGGACTTAGCCAAAGAGCTTAAGACGCGCGCTGAACAACGCCACCGCCAAGTGCTCGATTCTTAACCAGCATGAACGCACGATGAACGACAAAAATGTCACCCGAACAGCACGATCTGGCCGCAGTCAACGGGAATCGGCCATCCGGCCGAAAGTGCCAACATATGTGGTGAAGTGGTCGGGGCGGAGAGATTCGAACTCCCGACCCTCTGTTCCCAAAACAGATGCGCTACCAGGCTGCGCTACGCCCCGATCCGAGGCTGTCTTTAGCCCCCCGAAACTGATTTGAAAAGCCCTAACCGTCAGTCTTTTCGCCACAAGGCAAAATTGCATCTTCTCCAAAGCTGGGATGTTGCATCACATCCCCCGCCCGAATCCCCAGACGCGTGGACAGCCCGCCGTTGATTTCAAGCACCATCTGCACGCCATCGCCGCCCGGGATCGGGGTGAGATCACCAGGGATCGCATTCTCATGGATTCTCAGGATTTCGCCGGTCGGACTGGTGAACAGCATATCAAGAGGAATCAGCGTGTTTTTCATCCAAAAGCTGACAGCCTGAGGACGTTCATAAACAAACAGCATGCCCGTCAGGGTCGGCATCTGGTCGACGAACATCAACCCGCGCGCGCGCTCTGCGGCGTCATCGGCAACATCGACCGTAAAGTTGGCCTGCCCGAATTCACCCACGATGCTGACCATGTCCTCGGCACAAAGCGCCCAGACCGGCTGTGCAAGCACCGTAAAACAAAAAACGAGCGTACCGGCTTTCACTTTGCCGCCGCCTCCCAGCCGATAATCTCGATCGCCATGCGACCACGTTCGCCATTGACCATCCGCAGGCCCACGGCCTCACCGGATTGCAGGTCGGACAGTCCAGAGCGCCGCAAGACCTCCACGTGGATGAACACGTCGTCATTGTTGCCAAAGACATTGGCAAATCCAAAACCCTTGGCCTTGTCGAACCATTTCACCCGTGCCGGTTCAATCGGCCTGCGTGCAATGTCTTCGGGCGTAAACTCAACCATATCGCGCAGCGGCAAAGTCTCGCTTGATTCCGGCGGCTTGATCGCCAGGACCTCGGTTGCCTGTAGCCCGCGCTGGGTATCCTGAACCAGAATTTGAATTGAAGACCCGTCAACGACAGAGCCCTGCCCGAAATTGCGCAGTACATTCGCGTGCAACAAAATATCCGGCCCGCCGCCATCAGCGATCACAAAGCCAAACCCCTTTGTGGGATCAAACCACTTTACTTGTCCATTCACCTGCCGTTGTGCGCCGGTGTCCTGCGTTTCCATTTTTTCTTCCCTTCGGGCGACAGCTTCTTGCGCGCTGTCCCCCCTCTTTTTGTCCATTTGTTCCCGAACAGGCATCACCCGTCACCCTATCACTCCAAATATGTCACTATATGACACTCACGGAGAAAGGCGGATCACGCTCCATTCAAGATCAACTGTTTCACGTGACCAGCGAAACCGGTCATGCAATCGAAAAGCACCATCAGACCAAAACTCGATCTCCAGAGGGACAATCCGAAAGCCCCCCCAAAAGGGCGGACGTTCAGGATCCGGACCCTTGTGAACTGTTACCTTGGCAACTTCCGCCATTAAACTCGCACGTGACGTCAACGGCTGGGATTGCGCCGATGCCCATGCGCCTAGCCGGCTCTTGAGAGAGCGCGATTTATAGTACGCATCCGCCTTCGCCCCATCCTCCTTACTGACAAGACCGCGCACTCTTATCTGTCTCGCTAGGGATTTCCAATGCATAACAAACGCCGCTTTGCCAGATTGTGCAATCTCCTCGCCCTTGCGACTGTTATAATTGGTATAAAAGACGAAGGCGTCCATCTCGATGTCCTTGAGAAGAACCATGCGCACATTCGGCAGCCCATCGGCATCGACCGTCGACAGCGCAATTGCATTGGGATCAGAGGGCTCTGTCTTGCTCGCATCGTCAAGCCATTGCTTTGCAATGAGGAACGGGTTTTGTCCCGCAAAGATGCCGTCTCGGTCAGACATAACTGATCCCTACCAAAACCCCCACCAACAGGCTTAGGCATAATTGGAGACAGTAGCAACCTTTTTACAAGATTGTTCAGCCACTTGCTGCGATAGCTGCAATCGCCTAAACCGAACGCAAGCGAATTGGTAGTGTGCAAAAGGAACAGGCAATGACATCACAGCTAATGCAGGGCAAGCGCGGCCTGATCATGGGCCTTGCCAATGACAAGTCGATTGCGTGGGGAATCGCCAAGGCCTGTGCCGATGCCGGCGCGGAACTCGCTTTTTCCTATCAGGGTGAGGCGTTGCAAAAACGTGTCGGGCCGCTGGCAGCTTCGGTGGGATCGGATATTGTGCTGCCTTGCGACGTTGGTGATGAAGCCTCGATCGATGCGCTCTTCGCGGCCCTCGCAAACCACTGGGGGACATTGGATTTCATCGTTCATGCGATCGGCTTTTCCGACAAGAACGAATTGCGCGGCCGGTATGTGGATACGACACGCGGCAATTTCATGACCTCGATGGATATCTCGGTCTACTCCTTCACTGCGGTCGTGCAGCGTGCCGAAAAGATGATGACCAATGGCGGATCCTGCCTGACGCTGACCTATTACGGCGCAGAAAAGGTCATGCCGCATTACAATGTTATGGGTGTCGCAAAAGCAGCGCTCGAGGCCTCGGTCAGATACCTTGCCGAGGACTTGGGCAAGGACAACATCCGCGTCAACGCCATCAGCGCCGGCACGATCAAGACGCTCGCGGCATCCGGCATCGGTGATTTCCGCCTGATCATGAAATGGAACGAATACAATTCGCCGCTGCGCCGCACAGTGACACAGGAAGAAGTGGGCAAATCCGCGCTCTACCTGCTGTCCGATCTGGGAAGCGCCGTCACAGGCGAGGTCTTGCATGTTGATGCAGGGTATCATGTCATCGGCATGAAGGCGGTTGATGCGCCCGATATCACCAAGGAATAGGATCGTCCCATGAATGACCGCCTGCCCCACGAAAAAGGCTTCCACATCAGTTGGGACCAGATCCACCGCGACAGCCGCGCTCTGGCGTGGCGGCTTGACGGGCAAGGTCCGGACAATGGCGCTTGGCGCGCCGTTGTTGCGATCACCCGTGGCGGAATGGCCCCAGCGATGATCGCGGCGCGCGAACTGGACATAAGGACAGTCGATACGATCAGCGTCAAGAGCTATGACCACCAGGATCAGTCCGCAGCCAAGGTGCTCAAGGCACCCGATGCCGCACTGATGGGCGACGGCACGGGCATCTTGATCATTGATGACCTTGTCGACAGCGGCAAAACCCTTGAACTGGTGCGCGACCTTTATCCCAAGGCACATTTCGCGACCGTTTATGCCAAACCCAAAGGGCGCCCGCAGGTGGATACCTTCATCACCGAGGTCAGCCAGGACACTTGGATCTTCTTTCCGTGGGATATGGCCCTGCAATATGTCGAACCTTACCGCGGCAAGGATTGATCATCTTCTTCCGAGCAAAAATATCCCCGCCGGAGGCATCAAAGTCAAAAATGCAGCTCCGCCGCTCCGATCGGATCACACCATGACCCAACCACGTACCGCCACGACATTCCCGCCGCCTGTCATGGAAGCGCGGCGCTGGCTGGCGGGTGTGACCCACCCCCAAAACCGCCCTTTGTTGAACGTCAGTCAGGCCGCCCCTGTCGATCCACCGCCGGCGGCGCTGCGCGAAGCGATGGCAGAGATTGTGCTGAACGATGCCGAGGCGCATTTTTACGGCCCCGTTCTTGGCCTGCCAGCCTTGCGCGAAGAGGTCGCAAGACATTGGACGGCCAGCTATTGCGGGGCTATCCGCGCGGATCAGGTTGCTATCACCTCGGGCTGCAATCAGGCTTTTGCGGCATCCATCGCGACCCTGTGTGGCGAGGGCGACGAGGTGATCGTCCCCGTCCCCTACTATTTCAACCACCGTATGTGGATGGATATGTCGGGTGTTAGGACAATCCCGCTGATGACCGGTGCGGGCATGATCCCAAGTGCTGCGGACGCGGAAAAGCTCATCACATCGCGGACCCGCGCGATTGCTTTGGTCAGCCCCAACAACCCCTGCGGCGTCGAATACCCCGCCGCGACACTGCGCGCCTTCATGACCCTTGCCCGCGACCACAAGATCGCCTTGATCGTGGATGAAACCTACAGGGATTTCGACAGCCGTACCGGCGCACCCCATGACCTGTTCACCGATCCACAGTGGGATGACACGCTGATCCAGCTCTACTCTTTTTCCAAGGCCTACCGGCTGACCGGTCACCGCGTCGGTGCCGTGATCGCCAATCCCGCACGGCTGGCCGAGATCGAGAAATTCCTCGACACCGTCACCATTTGCCCCAACCAGTTGGGACAGCGCGCAGCCCTATGGGGCATGCAGCATCTGGGCGACTGGCTGGCCGGTGAACGTCTGGAAATTCTGGACCGTCGCGCCGCGATTGCCGACTATTTTCCGCACCTTGCGGCCAAGGGTTGGGAATTGCTGGGCTGTGGCGCCTATTTTGCCTATGTCAAACACCCGTTTGCGATGTCCTCTGCTGATCTGGCACCACTTTTGGTGAAAGAGGCCGGTATACTCTTGCTGCCCGGGACCATGTTCATGCCCGACGATATGCCTGGCGGAGAGGCGCAATTACGCATCGCCTTTGCCAATATCGACCGTGCCGGTGTTGCGACCCTTTTCAACAGGCTGTCATCGCTCGCGCTCTGACCCTTGCGCCCCTGCCCGCAGCCCCTTATTCATGCGCCAATCAGCGGGTGGAGCACTCAGAACATGGCAAAAAAGAACAACAAGCGATATGGCGCATGGATCATCGTGGGCGTCATTCTGGTGGGTCTGGCCGGCTTTGGCACAGGCGGTCTAAGTGGAAACATCCGCAATATCGGGACTGTCGGTGACAAAGATATTTCCGTGGCAAGCTACCAGCGCGCGCTGAACGAACAGATCCGTGCGCTTTCGGCACAGTTCGGGACACAGATCACCTTCCAGCAAGCGCAGGCTTTCGGGATTGATCGTGTCGCGCTCAGTCAGGTTGTGCTGCTGCGCACGCTGGATCATGAAGCAGACGAACTTGGCATTTCAGTCGGCGATGCCCGCGTCTTTGACCAGTTGCGCTCCATTCCGTCCTTTCAGGGTGCTGGCGGATTCAACCGCGAAACCTATCGCCTTGCGCTGCAACAGTCCGGGCAAACCGCGGCAGAGTTTGAAACCGGCCTGCGCGAGGAAACTGCGCGCAGCCTGTTGCAGGCCGCTGTCGTCAGCGGAGTTCCGACACCTGACGCCTATGCAGACGCGCTAGTGCTCTACGCCAGCGAATCGCGCGACATCACATGGGCCACCGTCGATACCGACGACCTGACAGCACCGGTGCGCGGGCCGACACCGGCCGATCAGCAAGCCTATTACGATGCAAACCCCGACGAATTCACGCAGCCGGAGACACGCAACATCACTTATGTCTGGCTCACGCCTTCCATGATTCTGGACCAGATGACCGTGACCGACGAGGCGATTGAACAACTGTATAACCAGCGGTTGAGCGAGTTTGTGCAACCCGAACGCCGCCTTGTCGAACGGCTGGTCTATCTGGATCAGGCCCGTGCCGAGGCCGCGATAGCCCGCCTGAATGCAGGCGAGGCGACATTCGAGGATCTGGTCAGCGAACGCGGTCTTGCGATAACAGATGTCGATCTTGGCGATGTTGACCGCGAGGCCCTGCGCAGTGCCGGTGATGCCGTCTTTGCCGCCGCGCCCGGTGAGGTCGTTGGCCCCTTCAATTCGCCGCTCGGCCCCGCGCTATTCCGGATGAATGCAGTTCTGGCCGCGCAGGAGATCCCGCTTGAAGAAGCATCGCCCGAACTGCGCGAGGAACTCGCCGCAGAAGCCGCCCGTGCGTATATCAACGAAAGTGCCGATCCGGTAATTGACCTGCTGGCTGGTGGTGCCACTTTGGCTGACGTTGCCGAACGGACCGAAATGGAACTTGGCACAATCGCATGGTCGGCGGACACAGCCGAAGGCATCGCCGCCTACGACACGTTCCGCCGCGAAGCGGCGCGCGTGCAAGAAGGCGCCTTTGCCGAAATTTTTGATCTGTCGGATGGCGGTATCTTTGCCCTGACGCTGGACGGGATCACCCCGCCCACCGTGCGCCCGATCGACGAGGTCCGCGAAGAAGTCAGTGCCGCTTGGCAGGATCAAGCCAATCAAGAGGCGGTCATCGCCAAGGCAGAGGAAATCGCCGCCGATATTTTGCCGCTGACCGGCTTTGAAACGCTCGATCTGGAGCCTTTGGTGGAACAAGGCCTCACACGCCGCAGCTTTATCGAAGGCACACCGCCAGAATTCAACGCGGCGATCTTTGACATGACCTTGGGAGAGGTCCGCGTGATTGATGCCTTTGATCGGGCCATCATTGTGCGTCTTGACGCGGTCGCAGCCCCCGACCTGTCAGACGAAAGCGTTCAGGCACAGCGCGAAGCCCTTGGCGCAAACGCGGCGTCAGGGATCGCGCAAGATCTCTTTGATGCCTACGCCGCCATGCTGCAGCAACAAACCGCGCAGAACATCAATCAAGCAACGATCAACGCGATTAACGCGCAGTTCCAATAGGCTCGCACATGGCTCTTTTGCCCGACTACTCCAGCTTTGCCAAAGGCTATGATGCGGGTGACAACCAGGTTGTCTTTACGCGAATTGCCGCCGATCTGGATACGCCCGTGTCGCTGATGCTGAAACTCTCGGGCGCTGGAAAGAACGCCTTTATGCTGGAAAGCGTGACAGGCGGCGAAGTCCGCGGGCGCTATTCCATCGTGGGCATGAACCCTGATCTGATCTGGGAATGTCGCGGCACAGCTTCGCGGGTCAACCGCGATGCGCGCTTTGACGCGGACAGCTTTACCCCGATGGACGCGGACCCGCTGACCGCATTGCGCGCCTTGCTCGCTGAATCGCGGATTGATCTGCCTGACGGGCTTCCGGCGGCATCGGCTGGGCTGTTCGGCTATCTGGGCTATGACATGATCCGGCTGGTCGAACATCTGCCGGAAGTGAACCCCGACCCGCTTGGCCTGCCCGATGCGATGATGCTGCGCCCTTCGGTCGTGGCGGTTCTGGACGGGGTCAAGGGCGATGTGATCCTTGTGGCCCCGGCTTATGTGAATAGAGGCCTTTCGGCCCGCGCCGCCTATGCCCAAGCCGCAGAGCGCGTCATGGATGCCCAACGCGCGCTCGAACGGCCAATCCCCAGCGAAGCCCGTGATCTGGCGGACCCCGCACCTGTCGCCCCGCCTGTATCGAACTTTGGCCATGCGGCCTATCTGGCTGCGGTCGAAAAGGCCAAGGATTATATCAGGGCAGGCGATATCTTTCAGGTTGTGCCTTCGCAACGCTGGACGCAGGATTTTCGCGAACCGCCCTTTGCGCTTTACCGTTCGTTGCGGCGCACGAACCCGTCGCCATTCATGTTCTTTTTCAACTTCGGCGGCTTTCAGGTGATCGGGGCCAGCCCCGAAATCCTCGTGCGGGTCTTTGGCAAAGAGGTCACGATCCGCCCCATCGCAGGCACCCGCCCGCGCGGTGCGACCCCTGCCGAAGACAACGCCAACGAAGCCGATCTGATGGCTGACCAGAAAGAGCTGGCCGAACATCTGATGCTGCTTGATCTTGGCCGCAACGACACCGGCAAGGTCAGCAAGATCGGCACGGTCCGCCCGACCGAACAGTTCATCGTGGAACGCTATAGCCACGTGATGCACATCGTGTCCAATGTCGTGGGTGAATTGGCCGACGATCAGGATGCGCTCAGCGCCTTCTTTGCCGGAATGCCCGCAGGCACCGTATCAGGCGCGCCCAAGGT
>CAYGMX010000069.1:0-10340 GCA_964351055.1 uncultured Loktanella sp.
CCCCGATTCTGATCGCCTTCCAGCAAGAGCATCCCGACCTGCGGATCCGCTACAGAACAGGTACGCGGGTCTTCCGGCTGGAATATGGTGAGGCCCATGTCGCAATCCGGGCAGGAGCCATGCCGGAAGAACCAGATAATGTCGTGCAGCCTTTCATGGGCATCAAGGTTTCTTTGGCGGCCTCTGACAGTTACGTGGCGCGTCACGGCCTGCCGACGGGGCCAGAGGATTTGCCTAATCATTTCTTCGTCACACACGATAGCGACGATCACCGTGCGCCTTTCGCAAAATGGTTGCGCGCGCGCGTGCCGGAACGGCAATTCATCTATCGCGCGAGCGATGACCGCAACATTACGGATGCCATCTTGCAAGGGGCTGGTATCGGGTTTGTAGACAGTGCACGCGGTCTTGACCCTGCCTTGACCGAGGTGATCCCCGCGCAACCCGAATGGGAGGTCCCGCTGTGGCTGGTGACCCATGTCGATCTTCACCGGACAACGAAGGTGCAGACGTTTCTGCGCTTTCTGAAAGAGCGTATCAACACGCGCGACCGGTAATGTCGGGGCCGCGTGCCGGGCATCTGGCTATGCTCGCTTTTTCGCTTCTTGTTGCGGGTTCCTTTGCACTAGGGTCGCTGGCGGCAAACGAGATCGCGCCAAGTGCGCTCAATGCGCTGCGTTTCTGGGTAGCGACCGCCATCATCGGGACCGTCGCACTCGCAACCGGCGGCCTGCCGCGCAGCGCGGCGGCGGCACCGTGGCGGTATGTGATCCTCGCGGCACTTTTTTGTACGTACTTCGTGCTGATGTTCGAGGGGCTCAAGACCGCCCCCGCTGTCAGTGCAGCGGCAGTATTTACCCTAACGCCGCTGCTTTCGGCCTTTTTTGGATGGATCCTGCTCAAACAAGTCCTAACGCCAAGGATGGCCGTCGCGCTGTTGATCGGGGCGATGGGTGCGCTTTGGGTGATCTTTCGGGCCGACCTTGCCGCGCTTGTGCGCTTTGAGATCGGACGGGGCGAATTTATCTATTTCTGGGGGTGCATGGCGCATGCGCTCTATACGCCGCTGGTGCGCAAACTCAATCGTGGCGAATCCGCAGTTGTCTTTACCTTTGGTGTCCTGCTCGCGGGCGCAATCCTGCTGACGGTTTGGGGCTGGGGCGCGATCGTGGCAACCGAATGGGCCACTTTGCCAGCGATCGTCTGGGTGACAATCCTTTACACAGCAGTCTTTGCAAGTGCCGCGACCTTTGTCTTGTTGCAGTTCGCCACACTGCGGCTGCCCAGTTCCAAGGTCATGGCCTATACCTACCTGACGCCCTCATGGGTCATTGTCTGGGAGCTGGCGCTGGGGGGTGCGCCGCCTCCTGCATTGGTGGTTGTGGGTTTGATGCTGACAATCACAGCGTTGGTGATGCTCTTGCGGGACGATTGACGTAAGGTGGATCGGGATCCACCCTACCTGTCCAGCTCCCGAGACAGGAAGGCTTCGAAAGCGTCCAGATCCAAGGCTTCCATCTGCCCGAACCCCTGCATCCAGACCGAGGCCTCGCGCAGCGCGTCAGGTTCCAGTTTGCACCATTTCACCCGTCCTCGCTTTTCCTGCGAGATCAGGCCCGCCGCCGTCAGAATACCCAGATGTTTCGAGATCGCGGCCAGCGACATCGTAAAGGGGTCCGCCACGTCCGTGACCGCCATGTCGTCCTCAAGCAGCATCGCAAGGATCGCGCGGCGCGTGGGATCGGCTAGCGCCGAGAAAACCTGATCAAGCTGTGTCGTCATGGCGCGATTAAGCGGGACAGGATGAAAACGTCAACCATTTGGTTGAATATGATGAATTGCACAATTAACGCGAAAGGGGCTAAATCGGGCCTGTGTCGCAATGGCCAACATGCTGATTTCAAACATTTAATGTGAAAATCTGGTTCTATTGACTCTGATGTGGTCCCACCCTAAACCAATGCCAACCTCCCGAGGGGATCTGACCGATGTCCGACCGTCAAGACGCTGACCGCCTGAAGGCTCTCGAAGCGAAGATTGCGGCGCTCAAGGCTCCGGCTCAGGTCAAGGACCATTCGGAAGAACATTATTCCCAGGCACAGCTTGCCTGGCGGATGGTGATAGAGCTTGTTGCCGGTCTTGGGATCGGCTTTGGCATCGGATACGGACTGGATACCCTGTTTGGGACCATGCCGATTTTTCTGGTGCTCTTTATTTTCTTTGGCCTCGCGGCTGGTGTGCTCACCATGATGCGGTCGGCGAAAGAGGTGCAAAGAAAGCAGCTTGAAGCTGCCGAAAAAGAGGGTGACGCGCGTGGCGACTGAAGACAAAGCTGAAGGTGGTTTGGTTTTTCATCCGTTGGACCAATTTATCGTCAAGCCGCTGTTTGGCGATGGCCCTGTGCACTGGTATACGCCTACAAATGTAACGCTGTGGATGGCGATTGCGCTTTTGGCGATTGCTGCGGTCTTTGTTATGGGCAGCCGTGGCCGCGCAGTGATCCCCACGCGTTTGCAGTCTATCGGAGAGTTGATCTACGGCTTCATCTACAAGATGGTCGAGGACGTCACCGGTAAGGATGGAGTCAAGTATTTCCCCTACATCATGACCCTGTTCCTGTTCATCCTGTTTTCCAACTACCTCGCCCTGATCCCGATGTCCTATTCGCCCACCTCCATGATCGCGGTGACAGCCGTGCTTGGTTTTGGTGTGTTCATTGCCGTGACAGTGCTGGGTTTTGTCAAGAACGGTCCTGCGTTTCTGGGTCTGTTCTGGATGTCGGATGCACCGGCGATCCTGCGCCCGATTATCGCGATCATCGAAGTGATCTCTTACTTTGTCCGTCCGGTCAGCCACTCCATTCGTCTGGCGGGCAACATCATGGCGGGCCACGCTGTTCTAAAGGTTTTCGCGGGCTTTGCCGCGCTGACGCTTGTCAGCCCGCTTGCTATCGTCGGGATCGTCGCGATCTACGGGTTGGAGATACTCGTTTGCGGTATCCAGGCCTATGTCTTCACTATCCTGACGTGCGTCTATCTGAAAGACGCGCTTCACCCCGCACACTAACAACGCGGGATCATCCCGCACTTTATCTAACTTCCAATCGTAAGGAGAATACTCATGGAAGGTGAACTCGCACACATCGGCGCTGGTCTTGCTGCAATCGGTTCCGGCGCTGCCGCTATCGGTGTTGGTACAGTTGCAGGCAACTACCTGGCTGGCGCGCTGCGCAACCCATCTGCTGCTGCTGGTCAGACAGCAACACTGTTCATCGGTCTGGCATTCGCCGAAGCACTGGGGATCTTCGCGTTCCTCGTCGCGCTTCTGCTGATGTTCGCAGTCTAAGAACGAACCCATATCCTTACGGCTGACTGGCGCACCATCGTGCGTCAGTCAGTAAAACATCAAGGTATCCGGGGGCCATCATGGCAACAGAAACAAACGACGCCGTTGCAGGCACTTGCGTAGATGCAGGGGGTTCAGCCCTCGGTATGCCGCAGCTTTGCGCGGATTGGATGCCGAACCAGGTTTTCTGGCTCGTTGTCACGCTGATTGCGATTTATCTGCTGATGTCGCGCATCGCATTGCCCCGCATCAGTGCGGTTCTGGCAGAGCGTTCCGGCACAATCACAAATGATATTGCCGCAGCAGAAGAATTGAAGAACAAAGCGGCCGAGGCCGAAGCCGCCTATGATCAGGCGCTTCTGGATGCCCGCTCCGAGGCGCAAAAGATCGTCGCGGCGGCAAAGGCCGACATTCAGGCAGAACTGGATGTCGAACTGAAGAAAGCCGACGCACAGATTGCCGCCAAAACGGCCGAGAGCGAAGCGGCGATTGCCGAAATTCGTGAAGGTGCCGTGAAGAGCGTGACACAGGTTGCCAAGGACACAGCCAAGGAACTGGTTGCTGCAATGGGCGGCAGTGCTGACGCGAAAACGATCACAGCAGCGGTCACCGCGCGGATGAAAGGGTAAATCATGAGACTGATGATCACATCCCTATTCGCCCTTGCCGCCACCCCTGCGCTGGCTGCCGGTGACAAACCGTTCTTTTCCTTGGCCAACACGGACTTTGTTGTTTCGGTCGCTTTCCTGATATTCCTTGGCATCCTTGCCTACTTCAAGGTACCCCGCCTGATCGGTGGCATGCTCGATAAGCGTGCTGACAGCATCAAGTCGGAACTGGACGAGGCCAAAGCCTTGCGCGAAGAGGCGCAGGCGCTACTTGCGACATACGAACGCAAGCACAAGGAAGTACAAGAACAGGCTGACCGGATCGTAGCGACTGCAAAGGAAGAGGCCACCAGTGCCGCGACCGCTGCAAAAGCCGACATCGCCAAGTCGATCACCCGCCGCCTTGCCGCTGCAGAAGAGCAGATTGCAAGCGCGCAGTCTGCGGCGATCAAAGATATCCGCGATCAGGCAATCATGGTTGCTGTCGCTGCCGCAAAAGACGTCATGGCACAGCAGATGGACGCCAAATCTGCCGGTGCCCTGATTGACGACTCTATCGCGACGGTTGCCGAAAAACTGCATTAAGCGCCGACACAAGACCAAGATGAAAGGCCCGGATGCAGACGCAACCGGGCTTTTTCGTTGACAGCCGGACGCATGTCTTCAACATTCGCAAGCGGGGCGAAAGCGGGGAGAATGCACCATGCCTAGCCTTTGGCTGGGGCTACGAGCCACGGCCACCTATACGGCGTTTATTGCTGCGGCAACGCTCTACGTCTTCCATATTGCTACCCCACCAGCGACGACCATCGCAGTGCTTACCGCGCTGTTTCCCTTCCAGCTCTTGGCGGCGATGTATTGCGTTTCAGTGGCACTCCGCCATTTCGGGTGGCGAGATGTCGGGTTTGGGCCCTTACGCTGGCGCGCCCTTGTGTGGTTGTCCCCCGCGTGGGTGGTACTAGCCGCGATGCTTTGGAATATCGCCGGTGCGACAACGCTACAGGACTACCTTGCGCTTGGCTTGGTTCCCTTGGCGTTTCTGGTGCTCACACCGTTTCTGATCGCCTTCTCCGAAGAGCTTCTGTTTCGCGGCATCCTGTTGCGCGGCGCGATGGCAACTGTGCCCGTCCTATCGGCAATGTTGCTGAGTGCGGCCCTGTTTGGCGCAAGTCATGTGATTAACGGGATGTCGGGACAGGGTGCCAGCGGTACGGCCCAACAGATGGTCTTTGCGATCCTGGTGGGTTTCTTTCTGGCACCCATTGCGGTCAAACTGGGAAATCTTTGGCCATTGATCCTTTGGCACTGGCTGTGGAATATCGCGGTTTACGCGAGTCAGATAGCCGATATCTGGCATCCGTTTGTGGTGGCAGGGATCGCGATACAAGGCGTGGTCTGCGTCTGGCTCTGGACTGAGTTGTTGCGCGGCAAAGTACCGGACTAGCGCCCGTCTTCATGCTCGAGACGCTTTTGCGCAAAGGCCTCATTGCGTTCCGATTTCTGCTGGTCGGACAAAGCAGTCTCCACATAACTCAGGTGGGTTTCCACCGCATGCCGCGCTGCGGCGGGATCGCGGGCTTGCAAGGCTGCATTGATCTTGCGGTGTTGTTCCAAGAGCATGTCGCGGGTCGTGCGCTGCTTGAACATGATGGTCCGGTTGTAAAAGACGCCCTCGCGCAAAAGCTCATACATCGACCGCATCATATGCAGCATAATCATGTTGTGGCTGGCTTCGATGATCGAGAGATGGAAATCAGCGTCAAGATGGGCCTCGTCGGCGGGGTTCCGTTTCTGGTGGGCGACTTCCATTTTCTTGAAGACTGCGTCAATCACCTTCAGGTCGGTGTCGCTTGCCAGCCGTGCTGCACGCTCTGCGGCCAGCCCCTCCATGTCGCGGCGAAAGCTGATGTAGTCAAAGACGGCCTCGTTGTGGGTCGCAAACAAGGTGACCAGTGCTGGCGCAAAGGCCGACCCCAGAACTTCTGCCACATAGACACCGGCACCGGCTTTGGATGTCAGAAGCCCCCGTTCTTGCAGATCTGCCAACGCTTCGCGGAGCGAGGGGCGCGATACGCTCATCCGTTCGCTCAATTCACGCTCTGACGGCAGCCGTTCGCCTGGTTTGAGGATGCCACGCAAGATCAACCCTTCAATCTGGCGAATAACACCATTTGAGAGTTTTTCTTGATGAACGGGTTCAAAAGGCATGATTTTAACCTGCTATATTGGTCAAACAATATGACCGGAGCGCGGCATTCACAACAAAAAAGGGGTCGCTTCCCAGCGACCCCTATCATAGGCTGAAAACGTCCGCTTAGTTTGGCGTGATGATGATCTCGACACGGCGGTTCATTTGACGACCCGACTCATTCAGGTTGGACGCGATGGGGTTGTTCTCGCCTGCACCGATCGAGCGGATACGCGCAGGGGACACGCCGCCGCCGATCAGGATCGAAGACACGGCAGACGCGCGACGCTCTGACAGGCCTTGGTTAAACGACGCATCGCCGACGTTGTCGGTATGGCCGATGACGTTGACTGTGGTGTTGGGATATTTGTTCAAAGAGTTGGCAACGATCCGCAGTTCGTTTTGCGATGTCCCTGAAACCTGCGTGCTGTTGGTTGCAAACAGCAAATCCTGGCTCAGGACAACAACGAGGTTGTTGCCGTTGTTCGAAACGCCCACGTCACTGCGCAGCGAGCGGCGCAATTCTTCGGCTTGACGGTCAAGGCTGTTACCGATCCCGGCGCCGACACCAGCGCCCAGTGCGGCACCGATCAGGGCGGCCTGATTGCGCTCGCGGACTGAGCCATCGTTGTTTGTGATTGCACCAAGCAAAGCACCTGCACCAGCGCCGATCAGTGCGCCTTGCTGTGTGTTTTGCATTTCGTTCGGACCGCCAGGTTCGCAGGCGGCGACGAAGGTCAGTGATGCCGCTGCAAGGACGAGTGGGAATTTCGTAAGTTTCATGGTCATACTTCCATTTAAATGTGCGCGCGATGCGCCTGTTATATGACGCAGCTTATGCACGGATGTCGCATGATATCCAATATCGGCCAAATAACGAGCAAGGAATTGCTTACTTTACGATTGATCCGCTTGCGCATCGACCCGCGCTGATTCCCATGCCAGCATCGCCCGCTTGACCGGCAGGCCCCAGTGATAGCCACCCAAAGCACCGGATTTGCGCAAGGCGCGGTGACAAGGGATCAGCCAACTCACCGGGTTGCGGCCAACGGCGGTGCCCACGGCCCGTACTGCTTTGGGTCGCCCGATGGCCGCGGCAATTTCAGAGTATGTGGTCACATGGCCGGAGGGAATCGTCAGCAGCGCCTCCCAGACCTGCAACTGGAACGGTGCACCGATCATGTGCAATTGCGTCGCGCCCGTCATGCCAAGTGCTGAACTGGCCCATGGTTGCAAGGCTGTGGGGTTCTCGACGAAATGCGCCTTTGGCCAGCGCGACCGCAGGTCGGCCATCGCCGGTTCCGGCCCCGCTTCGGCGGCAAAGGCCAGTCCGCAAATACCGCGGTCGGTCCCCATGACAAGGGCAGGCCCAAAGTGGCTTTCGAACCAGCCCCAGAAAATTGTGAGGTCCGCCCCGTCGCGGGCATACTCACCAGGGCTCATTGCCTCCCAGCGGACAAAGAGGTCATGCAAGCGCCCGCTGCCTGACAGCCCGACAGCATGGGCGGTTTCCAGCGTGGTAAAACGGTCGCGCAAAAGCGACTTGGCGTGTGTAAGGGTGAGGTATTGTTGATACCGTTTCGGGGATACCCCCACCCACGCGGAAAACACCCGCTGGAAATGCGCAGGGCTCATGTTCATGTCTGCTGCAAGATCGCGGAGCGAGAGCGGTTCATCGCCTGCCGCATCGATTGTCGCGATGGCGCGGCGCATGATCTGGTAGTGATATGTCTGTGACTGTTCCATGGCCTTCAAACTAGGCGCTTGCGGGCGTCGGGGCGACCCGAAAATTGCGCATCTGGCGCTTGCCCCTCAGGGTGCATCGGGGCATACCAAAGCAATGGCAAAACAGCTTGATTATCATACCATCCGCGCGATCTTTGAACGCTTCCATGCGGCAGAGCCTGAACCCAAGGGCGAACTTGAGCATGTGAATGTCTATACACTGGTCGTGGCAGTGGCTTTGTCGGCGCAGGCGACAGATGCAGGTGTGAACAAAGCAACACGCGCGCTGTTCCAGATTGCTGATACCCCGCAAAAGATGCTCGACCTCGGACTGGACGGTCTGACCGATCATATCAAGACGATCGGGCTGTTTCGTCAAAAGGCCAAGAATGTAATGAAGTTGAGCCAGATTCTGGTCGATGACTATGGCGGGACGGTCCCTAATTCGCGCGCGGCGCTGCAATCACTGCCCGGTGTCGGGCGCAAAACAGCCAATGTCGTGCTCAACATGTGGTGGGGACAACCCGCACAGGCTGTTGATACCCATATCTTCCGCTTCGGGAACCGCAGTGGCGTCGCCCCGGGTAAAGATGTCGATGCGGTAGAGCGGGCCATCGAGGACCATATACCAGCCGACTTTCAACTCCATGCACATCACTGGATGATCTTGCACGGGCGCTACACCTGCGTGGCGCGAAAACCCAAATGCGCGGCCTGTCTGATCCGCGATCTCTGTCAGTTTGAGGATAAGACCCTATGAAAAAGTATCAGGTTGTCGGGATCGGCAATGCGATGGTGGATGTGCTGGCAAGGGCCGAGGATGTATTTCTGGCCGAGGCAGGTGTGCAGAAAGGGATCATGCAACTCATCGACATGGAGCGCGCGATCGATCTTTACGGGCGCGTCGGTCCGGCCAAAGAGGTCAGCGGTGGATCGGCGGCAAACACCATTGCCGGTATCGCACAACTGGGCGGACGTACGGCCTATGTCGGCAAGGTGAAAGACGACCAGCTAGGCGCGATCTTTGCGCATGACTTGCGGGCGCAGGGGGCCGAATACGCCACCAAGATGGCGCCCAAAACAGAAGAGGCCGAAACCGGCCGTTGCATCGTGATCGTCACGCCCGACGGTGAGCGGTCGATGAATACCTATCTGGGTGTCACAGAGTTTCTGACAGCAGATGATATCGACGAAGAACAGATGGCAGATGCGGAATGGATCTATCTTGAGGGATACCGATTTGACGGACCGGAAAGTCAGGCCGCTTTTGCCAAGGCGGTTGCGGCCTGCAAAGGTGCTGGCGGCAAGGTTTCGATCACACTGTCCGATCCGTTCTGCATCGCGCGGCATCGCGACGCGTTCCGCGACATGGTCCGCAACCATGTGGATTTGTTGTTTTGCAACCGCGCCGAGATGGGTGCGATGTATCAGACTGATGACTTCGATGCCGCCCTTGCGCAGGCCGCGTCAGAGGTGGCGATCGTCGCCTGCACAGATAGTGAAAACGGCGTCCATATTCTGGCTGATGGCCAGCGCTGGCATGTGCCGGCGGTCCCAACAACCATTGTCGATGCAACAGGGGCAGGTGATCTGTTTGCGGGTGCTTTTCTTTGGGGGGTGACCAACGAGTATGACCTGCAAACCTGCGGGCGGATGGGGAATGCGGCGGCCTCCGAAGTGATCAGCCATATCGGGGCACGGCCCGAGGCTGACCTGAAAGCACTGTTTTCCGGTCTGGGACTGCTTTAAGCCAAAGCGCGTCCAGCGCGTCGATTGCGGCAGGATCGAACCGATCTTCTTCGTGCCAATACTTGCCCGATGGCACGTAGTAGCCCAGCGCATCTTCGCGTGCCAAGGCCTCAGCAACCACTGTGTCGTTCACGGCCAGTGGCTTGACCTGTACCAGATCTGCAGGAGTGCTGCGTGGAAACACCAAACGGCTGCGGTCTTGCGTTGACAGATTGACCATGGCGCAGTTCTGGCGGGCAGCGAGTACCATCAGGCGGGCGGATTTCGCCTCGAGCGAACGGAGCGTGACATCCACGCGCAGAGGGTCCGCAGTGCCCGTTCCATAGAAATGCGTCCCGGCGGTGCCCTCATAAACCATGTCACAGCCAAGAACCGCAATGACAGAGGGGCGCAAGGCAGCAAGCGCCCAGTAGGCCGCGGTAAAGGCCATCGTGCCGCCGGCATAGACAAAACCGCCAAGCGGATTTTGCAGCGGCACGTAGTCGGCCGCACGCACAATCCGCTGGTTGCGGACAAGATCGATCGGCATCCGCTCTTGCGGAAAGTCGTCAGGGTGGATCAGATCATCCCAATCCGGGCGCACGGCCCACGCGTTGTTAATCGCGACGATGCGATCAAAGGGTGCGCGCGGCCAATCGCGGCAGGCAACCACATCCGGCCCACTGCCAAGAATAAGGACGACAGACACAGGGATTTCCTTTCACCACGCTGATAGGCGGGAGTTA
>CAYGMX010000070.1:0-2924 GCA_964351055.1 uncultured Loktanella sp.
GAACATGGCGGCAGGGATGAGTGACGAGGCAATCAGCCACGAACATACCAAAGCAATGGCTCCGATCGGGGCGGCCAAGCTAGAGAAAGTCCTCAGGCAGTTTCTGGCGACGCGATCTTAAGTCCAATTCAGGCGCAATGATAATACCAAACCGCCGAATTGCTGCGATCGCATCATTCTGCGCGTGACAGTGTTTGACTTGCAGACATGAAACCGTTTTTGTAACGGCACTGGCACAAGCGCCCGGATCAGCTCATGCAAATCTACCTTCCCATCGCCGAAGTTTCGGTGAACATCTTCCTACTATTGGGACTGGGTGGAATTGTGGGCGTGCTTTCTGGCATGTTTGGTGTCGGTGGCGGGTTCCTGATGACACCGCTGTTGTTCTTCATCGGCATTCCACCTGCTGTCGCTGTTGCGACCGAAGCCAACCAGATCGTTGCCTCGTCTTTTTCCGGTGTGCTTGCTCACCTAAAACGAAAGACTGTCGACCTTAAGATGGGAACCGTCTTGCTGATCGGGGGCCTTATCGGGTCCGGTCTTGGGATATTGCTGTTCAACTATCTCAAGGCACTTGGGCAGGTCGAACTTCTTGTCCAGCTTTGCTATGTCGTGTTCCTCGGAATGATCGGTTCTTTGATGTTCATCGAGAGCCTGAATGCGATCCGTCGCTCTGCCAAGACCGGCAGAACCGTCCCCACGCGGCGGAAACACAACTGGGTCCACAACCTGCCATTCAAAATGAAGTTTCGGGTTTCGGGACTCTATATCTCGGTAATTCCCCCGCTTCTGGTGGGGCTTCTGGTTGGTGTACTGGCCGCGATCATGGGTGTTGGCGGTGGCTTTATCATGGTGCCTGCGATGATCTATCTGCTTGGCATGCCGACCAAGGTGGTTGTCGGCACATCCTTGTTCCAGATCATCTTTGTCACCGGTTTCACAACGATGCTGCACGCGACAACCAACTTTACCGTTGATATCGTTCTTGCGGTGCTCTTGCTAGTGGGCGGCGTGATCGGTGCGCAGATCGGCACGCGCATCGGCGTCAAGATGAAAGCAGAGCAGTTGCGGATCTGGTTGGCGATCATGGTGCTGGCGGTCTGCGGCAAGCTCGCCTTTGATCTGTTGGTAATGCCCAGCGAACTTTATTCGCTTGGGACCGGTGGCCACTCGTGATCCGGCTACTTGCATTTCTGGTGGTGCTTGCCACGCCGATCAAAGCCGAAGAAATCGTGCTGGGTCTCAGCCGCGACGAGGTCGCCATCACGGCAACTTTTGAAGGGTCTGAAATCCTCGTCTTCGGCGCGATCAAGCGAAGCGCCCCAATTCCGGGCGATAGCGTTCTGGGTGTGATTGTCACGGTCGCTGGGCCCGAACAACCCGTCACCGTGCGCCGCAAGGACCGCCGCCTCGGGATATGGGTAAACACAGAAGGGGTCGAGGTCGACTCTGCCCCTTCGTTTTACGCTGTCGCGACAACCGCGCCCATGTCCGAAGTCCTGAGCGACGTAGAAGACCTGCGCTACAAGATCACAATCCCCCGCGTTATCCGCTCTGTCGGGGCGGTGGTCGAGGACAGCCGGTCCTTTACCCAAGCCCTGATCCGTATTCGGGCAGGCAACGGGCTTTATCAAGTTCTCGAAGAGGCGGTGGATCTTGAAGAAGAAACCCTGTTCCGGACAGCGATCACCTTGCCTGCCAACCTGATCGAAGGCGATTACGAGGCACATATCTTTTTGACCCGTGACGGTAAGGTCATCGACGAATACATCACGACAATTCCCGTGCGCAAAGTCGGACTGGAACGGTGGCTGTACAACCTCGCCCACGAAAACGCGTTTCTTTACGGCCTGATGTCGATTTCGATTGCGATCGCGGCGGGCTGGGGTGCCTCTGCCATCTTCACACTGCTACGCCGCTAGGCTAACCGCGCCCGATATGCGGCATCTTGGTTGCCATCACCATCATGGACTGCACATTCGCCTCTGGCGGCAAACTGGCCATGTGGAACACCGACCGTGCCACATCTTCAACGGCCATCGTCGGCAGCGGCTCTAGCCCCTCTGCGGCGCGTTTCTTTTCAAGGTTCTGCACCAGATCGGTGCGCGCGTTGCCGATATCAATCTGGCCGCAAGCAATATCAAAGGCCCGCCCGTCCAGTGACAGCGTCTTGGTCAGCCCGCTGACGCCGTGTTTCGTGGTCGTGTAGCAGACGGAGCCTTCACGCGGCGTAAAGGCCGAAATCGACCCGTTGTTGATGATCCGCCCACCCTGCGGGGTTTGATGGCGCATCTGGCGAAATGCGGCGCGGGCGCAGAGGAACATGCCGGTCAGGTTCACATCGACAACTTGCTTCCAATCCGCGACCGCGACCTCGTCAATCGTGGTCTGGGGGCCGAACATGCCTGCGTTGTTGAAAAGAACATCAAGATGGCCGAACTGCGCAAAGGCCGCGTCAACCTGCGCCTCGTCCGTGACATCGCAGGGCAACAGGACCGCATTCTGGTGCGCCATGCCAGCGAGGACATCCGCCCGTCGCGCAATCAACCCCACGCGCCAGCCCTGTCCCAGAAAATAGAGTGCCGTTTCCCGACCGATGCCGCTGCTTGCGCCTGTCACGATAATCGATTTCATATTTCTTCGCTCCTCAGTTCCAACGGGGCCGCTGGGGCCTCCAGATCATCGACCCGCAAGACCCCTTGGGGGCGCGCCAGACGATTGCGCACAACCCAGCGCAGCTGCGTTTCAGCGCGGGTGATCGCAACATAGGCCAACCGTTTCCACAAAGGTTGGCCAGCCTCCACGCGGCCCATACGCGATGCGGCATAAATATCGGGGGCAAAGACCTGCACAGTCTCCCATTGCGACCCTTGGGCCTTGTGGATCGTCACCGCCGCACCATGCAAAAAGGTAGCCCCCATGCG
>CAYGMX010000070.1:3024-10214 GCA_964351055.1 uncultured Loktanella sp.
GCATGGATCAGGCGGATGCGGGTCGCATTGCGCCAGACCAGACAGGGCGAGCGGGCCATCAGATCCGCCTCGACCCGCTGGGCCATCACGACCCGTTCGTCTGTCTTTGCGGCATCTTCGACCATCCGTTCAAAGGCCGCGAAATCCAACTGCGGGTCTGCCAAAGCATGGGCCAGATCAAGGATCGGATTGTCTGCATCCTGCCGGTGTATGCGGTTTAGGGTCAGCACACGGCGCGGTGGCAGAGTCTCAAACACCATGCCGCCAGATGACTGTACCGGCGGCAATTGTGCAGGATCACCAAACAGCAGAAGCGTCGGAAAGATTTCCTTGAGGTCGTCAAACTGTTTTTCATCCAGCATCGAGCTTTCATCGACAAAGCCGATGTCCAGCGGTTCCTCGCGACGTTTCCAGCCGGTGATGAAATCACTGCCCCGCAATCCGGCGGCGGCGAGGGCAGCAGGCACAGATTTGTTGATTTGATAGGACGCAAATGCACGGTCCAGTGCAATTTCGGACAGACCTTCGATATCGGGTTTGTCGCCTTGCCCTGCCAACCACTCGGCGACCTTTTCATATTCGGGATCGTAGACGGGCGTATAAAGGATACGGTGGATCGTGGTCGCGGGCACGCCGTGATTGCGCAGGACACTTGCGGCCTTGTTGGTGGGAGCAAGAATGGCCAGCGTGCGTCGATCCTTGCGTTTGCGGCCTTCCCAATCGCCGGAAATGACATCAACACCTGCATCCTCCAGCGCATGATAAAGTCTGGCCAGCAACATCGTCTTGCCCGATCCGGCCTTGCCGATCACGGCCATCACCGAGGGGCTATCAGACTGCGGCGGTTGCAGCAGGCTGTCACCAAGATCAATGCCGGACTGGCGCAAAGCCGTCGCGATATTATCCCAGGCTTCGGCCTGATCCTCGGAAAATGTAATGGCAGGTGCATTCATGCGGCGACTGTATCTTGAGGGTGACCGCGCTGCTAGGTCAATCGGTGCCCTCAGCCTTGCCGGTTGCCCCTGTCAGAGCTTTCAGGGAAGCGGCCGCGACCTGCGGGGTCCGCCGCGACCGGCTGATGCTTGGGATGACCCGTGATTTGCGCAATCTCGACCTCTGCGACGAGTCCTGCCTCTTCCAACTGGGCGGCAAGCAAAGGAAGATCGTTCTCGTGCGCGAACGCCCGCAGATCGGCCAATACATCAATGATCCAATCTCGTCCCATGCGCCACCGTCCCTAGGAATGATTAACGATTACTTAAGATTCTGGAGGCACATCCGACATTTTGGCAAAACCGGATCATTCTTTCGTTGCGTTGTGAACAAAAAAAGGGGCGCAGCCGTTTCCAGCCGCGCCCAGCTTGGGAGTTCTGTGAAAAACTAGCGTCGCTTCGCGGCCTCGAGTGCTTCTTGAAAGGACCGCAGGCCCATCTTGGGTGCTTGCACCAACACCGCCATATTGCCCGGTTTGTGTTCGTTGCGGCGCATCTTTGTATGCGCGGCCGGAATTGCACTCCACGCAAAGCACTCCGACATACACGGATCAAGGCGCTGTTCCAGCATCAGCTTGTTGGCTGCACTTGCCTGCTTAAGATGGGCAAAGTGGCTGCCCTGCAAGCGCTTCTGGTGCATCCACATATAGCGGACGTCAAAGGTGCAATTGAAACCTGTCGTTCCCGCGCAGATCACAACCATGCCGCCTTTCTTGCAGACCAAGGAGGACACTGGAAACGTCGCCTCGCCCGGGTGTTCGAAAACCATATCGACGTTCACACCTTTACCGGTGATATCCCAGATCGCCTTGCCGAACCGCCGCGCCTCTTTCAGCCACGTGGCGTATTCAGGGGTATTGACCGTTGGCAACTGCCCCCAGCAGGAAAAATCATTTCGGTTGATGACACCCTTTGCACCCAATGACATGACAAAGTCACGTTTGCTTTCATCGCTGATCACGCCGATTGCATTGGCACCGGCAGTGTTAATCAACTGGATCGCATAGGACCCAAGCCCGCCAGAGGCACCCCAGACCAGCACGTTCTGTCCAGGTTTGAGATCATGCGGCGCGTGGCCGAACAGCATACGGTAGGCCGTGGCCAAAGTGAGCGTGTAACACGCGCTTTCTTCCCACGTCAGGTGTTGCGGACGGTGCATCATTTGTTGCGACTGCACGCAAGTGAATTGCGCAAAAGAGCCACCGGGGGTTTCATAGCCCCAGATGCGCTGGCTGTCGGAATACATCGGATCACCGCCATTGCAGTGTTCGTCGTCGCCATCATCCTGATTGCAATGAATGACCACTTCATCCCCGACCTTCCAGCGCTTGACCTTGTCCCCCACTGCCCAAACGATGCCTGCCGCATCCGAGCCAAGGATATGGTAGTCTGCTTTATGGATATCAAATGGGCTGACGGGTACGCCCAGACCGGCCCAAACGCCGTTATAATTTACCCCTGCTGCCATAACCAGAACGAGCACTTCGTGGCTTGCGGGCTTGGGCACATCAACGACTTCCAACTGGAACGCCTTTTCAGGTTCCCCGTGACGTTCGCGGCGGATGGCCCAAGCGTGCATTTGCGCAGGAACATGACCCAGGGGCGGCATCTCGCCCACTTCGTAGAGGTCTTTCTCGGGTGCCGTATAGGCGGTCTGGTCAAGGGCCATCTCAATCTCCATCACTCGTCCTTCGTGCTTTGCCGCACCGCAGAATCGGTTTCTCCGACCATTGGATACGCGATGGTCACGTAACATTGCAACCCAAATAAACCAACTTTTGTAATTTAATTACTCCGCAGCCGCAGAAAGATCGGCCTGTTTTTCTGCAACCGCATCGAAATGATGGGCAATTGAATTGGCACAGAAGCTCAGAATGTCCTGCCCCAGCGCCGTCACCCTTATTCCTGCCTCCGTCTCCTCGATCAGTTTGCGTGCTGTCAGGCGGCCCACCGCGTCCTTGACGACCTCGTTGGCTTTTCGGCGCGGACACGGCAGGTGACGCGCATTCAGCATGGCGATCGAGCGGTCGACGGCCATTTCCAGTTCGTCCAACTTGATCGGTCCGCTTTGGAGAATATGGCGGGAAACCAAGGGCACACCCAATACCGGTGTCACGTCCGCGATCCGCTTCATCAGCTCTGTCGCAATCGCTTCGGTCAGGTCCACCGCCCCGTCAGTGTGATACTTCGACAACTCCAGCGGTTCACCAAAGCTGACAGACGCCACACCAAACCCGCGGAACCGCCCGCTGAGCCGCAGCACAAAGTGGCGCCCCACGCGACGTACAACCGAAATGAACGGCGGTTTGAAGCGGCGGGTGCCTGCATTGCTGGCCTTGATGAGGATCGTGTCTTCGAGTACGCGATCATAGTTGATTGCCACCGGCACAAAGATCACTTCCCTTGCCTTGGGGTCAAAGTCTTCCACAATATAGTTCAGCAGACCCATCCGTGGCGGAGCAAGGAAACCATCCAAGCTGAGCCCGCCTTCCGGGAAAACAGCCTGACTGACACCGCCTCTGGTCGCCATCTGCACATAACGCGCAAGGACCTTGCGATAAAGCGTCCCGCGCGATTTCCGCCTTATGAAATACGCACCCATAGCACGTATCACCGCTGACAAGGGCCAGACCCGCGCCCATTCTCCCACCGCATAAGACAATGCACCGGCATTGGCCGCCAGATAGGTCACAAGAACATAGTCCATGTTGCTGCGATGATTGATGACAAAGACAACGGCGGCATCCGGATCAATCTGTTCAAGGCGCTTGCGATCAAAAGTGCCAAGCTTGATCCGGTAAAGCGACTTCGACAACCAGCGCGCCAGCCTGATCCCGACCCCGAAATAGGCCGTCGCCGAGAAGGACGGCACGATTTCGCGGGCATAATGGCGGGCTTTCTCGAACGCCACGTTTTCGGGAATACCCTCTTTGCGGGCGTGTTCAACGATTGCCTCTGTGACTTGCGGATCATAGATGAGACGCTGGATCATGTCATAGCGCCGCGCAAGCTTGAAGGGTTCGATCGGGCGCTGCAAGCGCAGGTTCACCTTGGCAATCACGCGTTCGGCGCGCTTGCGAAAAAACCAGCGGACGGAAGGAAACAGAAAGTGCGACGCGAAAGTGACACCTGCAAACAGGATGATCAGAACAAATACCCAAACGGGCATGGAAACGGTTTGCGTCATCCGCAGATCGTGACAGGGAACGGCAGCGGCGTAAATCCCGTCATGCCGCGCTGCGGCGAATTGACAGCGCCATAAAATTTCCGCTAGACAGCCCCATGTGAAATAAAATTACGCCGACTGATTCAGGAGATCCACGATGACGCAACCGCAGAAAGACCGCCCCTGGTTATTCCGGACCTACGCCGGTCATTCGACAGCTGCGGCATCAAACGCGCTCTACCGTGGGAACCTTGCCAAGGGCCAGACAGGGCTTTCGGTGGCTTTCGATCTGCCCACGCAGACAGGTTATGACAGCGATCATCTGCTGGCCAAAGGCGAGGTCGGAAAGGTTGGTGTGCCGGTCAGCCATTTGGGAGACATGCGGACGCTTTTTGGGGATATTCCGCTTGACCAGATGAACACCTCGATGACGATCAATGCGACAGCGCCTTGGCTGCTCTCGCTTTATATTGCGGTCGCTGAAGAACAGGGTGCGGATGTCAGCGCGCTGCAGGGAACAGTGCAGAACGACATCATCAAGGAATACCTTTCGCGGGGGACGTACATCTGCCCGCCGGAACCATCGCTGCGGATGATTACAGATGTGGCCGCCTACACCCGCGAACATCTGCCCAAGTGGAACCCGATGAACGTGTGTTCTTACCACCTGCAAGAGGCAGGTGCGACACCCGAAGAAGAGCTCGCCTTTGCACTGGCCACGGCAACAGCCGTTCTTGACGACCTGAAAGGCAAGGTCCCGAAAGAGCATTTCCCCGAAATGGTCGGGCGGATTTCATTCTTTGTAAATGCCGGTATCCGGTTCGTGACCGAATTGTGCAAAATGCGCGCTTTTGTGGATTTATGGGACGAAATTTGCGCCACGCGCTATGGTGTAGAAGACGCGAAATACCGGCAATTCCGTTACGGGGTTCAGGTCAATTCACTCGGGCTTACCGAACAGCAACCCGAAAACAACGTTTCGCGCATCCTGCTGGAAACGCTTGCTGTCACGTTATCAAAGAATGCGCGCGCACGGGCGGTGCAATTGCCGGCATGGAACGAGGCGCTTGGCCTGCCCCGCCCATGGGACCAGCAATGGTCGCTGCGGATGCAACAGATTTTGGCCTATGAAACGGATCTCTTGGAATTCGATGATCTCTTTGATGGCAATCCTGCAATTGAACGCAAGGTAAACGCACTTAAGGAGGACGCACGCGCCGAATTGGCTCTGATCGACCGGATGGGCGGGGCTGTTGGGGCCATCGCCTATATGAAATCACGTCTGGTCGAAAGCAATGCAGCGCGGATCGCCGGTATCGAAAGTGGCGAAACGGTCGTGGTGGGAGTCAACAGATGGCAAACAAGCGAACCCTCGCCGCTGACAGCAGGCGATGATGCCGTCATGTCCTCCGATCCACAGGCAGAAGCCGATCAATTGCAACGCCTGTCCCAGTGGAAGAAAGACCGGGACAATGCCGCCGTGCAAACTGCATTGGCTGCTTTGCGGGCAGCGGCAATTGACGGCAGCAACATCATGCCACCTTCCATTGCTTGCGCACGGGCAGGCGTGACAACCGGCGAATGGGCAGATGTCATTCGCAGCGTATTTGGACAGTATCGCGCGCCTACCGGGGTTAGCAGCAACCCGTCAAACCGCACCGAAGGTCTGGAAGACATCCGCGAGCAGGTTGATCTGGTCAGTGCGGCCTTGGGGCGCAGGATCAAGTTTCTTGTCGGTAAACCAGGTCTGGACGGCCACTCCAACGGGGCCGAGCAAATAGCAGCACGGGCGCGGGATTGTGGGATGGATATCGAATACGAAGGTATTCGCCTGACCCCAGAAGAAATTGTTGCAGCGGCCCGAAATGGTGATGTGCATGTCATTGGCCTGTCAATTCTGTCGGGGTCGCATATCCCGTTGGTCCGCGACATTATGAATGAACTGGCAGTGGCGGGCATAACGCATATTCCCGTTGTCGCAGGGGGCATTATTCCCGAAGATGATGCCCGTCAATTGCGCGCAATGGGCGTTGCAAAAGTCTATACGCCGAAAGACTTCGAGTTGAACAAGATCATGGTCGATATCGTGGATTTGGTGGATCCGCGCCCGATTGCGGCGGAATAGAACAAAAAATTCTATCCAAAAGTACAGCTGTTTTCACAATTCCAATTTATTGGCCCGAAGTTTGGGCGTATATCCGGCTGCATCAATTGGAGTAAAAAAAATGAAAACAGACCTAAAGACAATGACGCGCAAGGAGTTGGAAAAGCTCAGGGCGAGTGTCGAACAGGCCCTGGAAAGGCTCGCCGCAAAGGATAAGAAAGTGGCGCTCGCAGCAGCAGAAAAAGCCGCAGCCGCACACGGCTTTTCGCTGGCGGAACTTGCAGGTGAAGCGGCACCGCGCAAGGCAGGCAAGGCAAAGACCGGACCTAAAAAACCCTCTGTGCCCAAGTATCGCAATCCGGCGGACGCCGCACAAACATGGACCGGCAAAGGCCGCCAGCCAGAGTGGTTCAAAACGGCAATTGCTGCCGGAACATCGCCTGACACCATGGAAATCTAGTCTCCCCTTTCTGGGCCAGATCACATAAAGGGGCTTTAAACCCCAACGGAGGCCCCGGAATGACAATCCACATCGGCGCAGAGAAAGGCGACATCGCCCCAACCGTTCTCATGCCCGGCGATCCCTATCGCGCGAAATGGGCGGCCGAGACTTTTCTGAAAGACACGCGTTGCGTCAATCAGGTCCGTGGCATGCTGGGGTTCACTGGCACATGGAACGGGCACCCCGTTACGATCCAGGGGTCGGGGATGGGGATGCCCTCACTTTCGATCTACGCCAACGAACTGATCCGTGATTATGACGCGCAAACGCTGATCCGGATCGGCTCTTGCGGCGGCATGCAGGAAAACGTCGGGATCCGCGATGTGATCCTTGCAATGACAGCGTCGACACTATCAACCCCGTCGCGGGGTATCTTCAAGGAACTGAATTTCGCGCCCTGCGCCGATTTCGGGTTGCTTGCGGCAG
>CAYGMX010000071.1:0-10126 GCA_964351055.1 uncultured Loktanella sp.
TTCCGGATGTGATGTTCACTAAAATCCTCATTGCCAACCGTGGCGAGATTGCCTGCCGGATCATCCGCACGGCGCGTGCGATGGGGGTGCGGACGGTGGCGGTTAATTCCGACGCTGATGCGCAGGCCCTGCATGTGCAGCAGGCCGACGCGGCGGTGCGCTTGGGGCCAGCACCTGTGGCTGACAGCTATCTGCGCGGCGATCTGATCATTCAGGCGGCCCTTGATACAGGCGCGCAAGCTATCCATCCGGGCTATGGGTTTTTGTCCGAAAACCCTGATTTTGTGGATCAGGTTACAGGTGCGGGGCTGGTGTTTATCGGCCCCTCGGCGCAGGCGATCCGCGCGATGGGGCTGAAAGATGCCGCCAAAGCGCTGATGGCCAAGGCCGGTGTGCCGGTGGTGCCGGGCTATCACGGGGTGGATCAGGATGCGGCGTTTCTGGCGGAAAGAGCGCGAGAGATCGGCTATCCGGTCCTGATCAAGGCCGTGGCAGGGGGCGGCGGCAAGGGGATGCGGTTGGTTGAGCGCGCGGCGGATTTTGCCGAAAGTCTGGCCTCTGCGCAGGCCGAAGCGCGCAGCGCCTTTGGCAATGCGGCTGTCCTGATCGAGAAGTATATCCAAAGCCCCCGCCATATCGAAGTACAGGTCTTTGGCGACGGCACGCAGGCGGTGCATCTGTTCGAACGGGATTGTTCCCTGCAACGCCGCCATCAGAAAGTTATCGAAGAGGCACCGGCCCCAGGCATGACAGCGCCAATGCGCAGGGCGATGGGCGATGCCGCCGTCAAAGCGGCCAAGGCCATCGGTTATGCCAGCGCAGGCACGGTCGAATTCATCGTGGATGGCGCGGAGGGCCTGCATCCTGACAGGTTCTGGTTCATGGAGATGAATACACGGCTACAGGTGGAACATCCGGTAACCGAGGCGATTACTGGCATCGATCTGGTGGAATGGCAGTTGCGGGTGGCGGCAGGTGAACCCCTGCCAGTGCAACAGGACGACATTGCAATCCAAGGTCATGCTTTCGAGGCGCGCCTTTACGCCGAGGATGTCCCCGCAGGCTTTCTGCCCGCAACAGGCGTGATCGACCATCTGGTTTTTCCTGCGGGTGCGCGTATCGATAGCGGGGTGGCCGCAGGCGATGCGATCTCGCCTTGGTATGACCCGATGATTGCAAAAATCACCGTGCACGGGCCGGACCGGTCAACGGCCTTGCGGTCTTTGGCGGCGGCGCTTGATGCCACGCAGGTTGCGGGCACGGTGACAAACATCGGTTTCTTGCGGCTCTTGGCGCGGGATGCGGGGTTTGTCAGCGGGCAGGTCGATACAGGGCTGATCGCGCGGCAGGCCGCCAGTCTTTGTGCAAGACCTGTGCCTGCGGTGCGGGACGTGGCCGTTGCCGCTGCAACCGCAGCGCAGATCGAGACCCTTTCCACGACCGGTTTTACGCTTTGGGAACCGCTTTCGCGCGACGTGACACTGGCCTATGGTGACGACATCTTCACTGCCCGATTGACCGTGACCGGACCTGATCATTGCACCGTTACTGTGAATGGTGCGCGTCATGAGCTTGTGCGGCAAGGGGGCGGCTGGGGTTTGCCTGCTGTCCGGCACGGCACGTCTGTGACGGTCTTTGGGGCGCAAACGCTGACTTTTGCCCGTGTCGATCCACTTCAGCGGGCCGGTCGTGTGGCGGGTGGTGACACGGTGCTTGCCCCGATGCCGGGGCTGGTGCGGGAAGTGTCGGTTGTTGTGGGGCAGGTGGTGGCCGAAGGCGACCGCCTGATCGTTCTGGAGGCGATGAAGATGGAACATGTGCTGCGCGCCCCGAGGGACGGCTGTGTTGCCAGCGTTGCCGTGATGACGGGCGATCAGGTAACCGCCGGTGCCCTGATGATCGCCTTGGAGACTGCCCCATGATCCGCCTGCACCATTGCCCGCAGACACGGTCCATGCGCAGCTTGTGGCTGCTGCACGAGATCGGTGTGCCGTTTGACCTGAAAGTCTATCCCTTTGACAAGACCCTGCGCGAGGAACCCTACCGCAGCCTGAACCCCACAGGGCGCGTCCCGACGCTTGAAATTGACGGGCTGGTGCTGACCGAAAGCGGCGCGATTGCCGAATATCTATGCGAGCGGTATCCCGCAGCGGCCCTGGGTCGGGACCTGGGCCATCCCGAGCGCGCATCTTGGCTAAACTGGATCCATTTCGCCGAAACCATCAGCCAGCACAGTGCAGCACTCACCCAACAGCATATCGCTCTTTATGCCGATCACATGCGATCGCCTGTCGTGATGCAACTGGAGGCCAAGCGGCTGGCCAAGACATTGGCTACGGTGGAGCTTGGCTTGCAGGGCGAGTATCTTTTGACCGGGTTTTCCGCAGCCGATGTCGGTGTCGGGCAGGCGGTCTATATGGCGCAGCATTTTGTCCGCCTGGACGCCTATCCCAAGATCAAGGCGTGGTTTGCGCGTTTGCAGGACCGTCCGGCTTTTCAGGCATCGTGCCCTGATGCGCCTGTGCTTTATGCGCAGGAATTCTATCCGCCTTGGCCGTTGCCCGCATGATCCGGTGGCGGGACACAGGGGGCGCTGCCCCCGGTCCGGAGCAAGTCCGGACCTCCCCCGGGATATTTGTGCTCAAAAGAAGATGGGCGTGATGGCGGATTTTGTGCATATCCACGAGGTTGGTCCCCGTGACGGCTTGCAGAACGAGAAAGCGGTGATCCCCGTTTCCCAGAAAGTCGCGCTGATCGATTTGCTTGCTGCGTCGGGGCTGCGTGATATCGAGATCGGCAGTTTCGTCAGCCCCAAATGGGTGCCGCAGATGGCGGATACCGATCAGGTGATGGCGGGGCTGACCCCGGTGCCGGGGGTGCGATATGCCGTGCTGGTGCCCAATCTGCGCGGCTGGGAGGCATTTACCGTTGCCCGTATTCCTGACGTTGCCTATCAGATTGCTGTATTCATCTCTGCCTCGGAAGGGTTTTCGCAAAGCAACCTGAATTGTTCGATTGACCAGTCTGTTGCACGGCTTGCCCCTGTGGTCGATGCCGCATCGGCGGCGGGGATCGGGGTGCGCGGATATATTTCTTGTGTGACCGATTGCCCGTTTGACGGCCCAACCCCGCCAGCACAGGTGGCCCGCGCGGCTGCGCTTTTGCGGGCGCTGGCACCTATGCCGCTGTCGCTGGGTGATACCATTGGCAAGGGGACACCTGACGCGGTGGCCGCTATGCTGGAGGCCGTGATGCAGGTAGTCCCTGTGATGGAACTGGCGGGTCACTTCCATGATACCGCAGGACGGGCCCTTGCCAATATCGCGGCCGCGCTTGACCTTGGGGTGCGAGCCTTTGACAGTGCGGTGGGCGGTTTGGGCGGCTGCCCCTATGCCCCCGGTGCGCCGGGCAATGTGGCGACCGAGGCTGTTCTGGCTCTGCTTGCGCGGCGCGGGTATGAAACGGGGATTGATCCGGCGGTGATCGCCAGAGCGGCGCAGCTTGCAAGGGGGATGCGATGATTGATCTGACCGTGGATCCGCGCGGGGTTGCCACGCTGGCCTTGGCCCGCCCTGAAAAGCACAACGCCTTGTCGCAGGCTTTGATTGACGCGCTTGGCGCTGTCACGGCCCGCATTGCAGGCGATGACCGGATCAGAGTGGTTATCCTGACAGGGCAGGGTGCGTCCTTTTGTGCCGGTGGCGATCTGGGATGGATGCGCGAGCAGATGGCGGCTGACGCAGCGGCAAAGCGGGCTGCGGCCCGTTCGCTGGCGGCGGTGCTGGGCGCGCTGAACAGCTTGCCGCAGCCTTTGATCGGGCGCATTCAGGGCAATGCTTTTGGCGGCGGGGTCGGTCTGGCCTGTGTGTGTGATGTGGCGATTGCCGCCGATCATGCGCAGTTCGGCCTGACCGAGACACGGCTGGGGCTGGTGCCCGCGACGATCGGGCCTTATGTCGTGGCGCGCATGGGGGAAGCCTTTGCGCGGCGCGTTTTTATGTCGGGGCGGGTTTTCGGTGCAAGCGAGGCTGCGACGCTCGGCATTGTCGGCAAATCGGTGCCCGCAGATCAGCTTGACGCGGCCATCACTGCCGAGGTCGACCCCTATCTGGCATGTGCACCCGGGGCGGTGGCGGCAGCCAAGGCGCTGGCGCGCAGTTTGGGGCCGGTGATTGACGATGCGGTTGTTGCACGCTCGGTCGATGCCTTGATCGCGCAATGGGACAGCGGCGAGGCGAAAGAAGGCATTTCTGCCTTTTTTGACAAGAGAAAGCCGCGCTGGAGCCAGTAGCGGCTGGGATATGGTCAGAATTCTGTCTCACTTCTGACCCATTTTGCAGGCCAAACTGGGGGTGAGTTCAGGAGTCTCACATGCTTTTTGATTGGCCCACACCGGCGCAAGTGATTTATCGGATAACCCGGCTGCGCCGCGTGATCGTGCTCGCGGTCGTTCTGCCCGTTCTCGTTATGCTGGGGCTTTCCCTGCTCGACCCTGCGGTTCTTTCTCCGCAAAGTGCGACCCTCGCAAGCCTTGCGGTTGCGACACTTGTGATCGGGCATGTTGTTCTGTTTCCGAATGTGACGCTTGAGACGATCAGCCTTTCGGTGTCGCTGACGCTTTTGGTTGTCGCAATGCCCGCGATCAAAGCCGTGGCGCATTGGGCCCCTGCCGAGCATGTTGCTGCGGCGCTCGTTATTCTGGTTGCCTTTGCCGTGGCAGCGACGGGTGTGATGATGGCGATCCTGCAAATCCTGCTTGGCGCGCTGGTCTATGCGGGGCCGGTTGTGCGCCTGCGTCTGCGGTCACAGCTTGAGGTGGGCTGTTCTGTAGCGGTGGCGCTGCGCCAATGTGCCTTGAAGCCGCAAACCCGCCGCGGCCGCGTCCTGACCGGTGAAGCCGATGAAAACGGCTTTTTCGATGTGGCGGTTGCCTCTCCCATAGCCGCCGATCCTGAAAATCCCGACCAGCCGTTTGTGGTCAAAGTTGATGCAAAGGTGCTCGCATCGACACCCGACAGGCACGACGCTATGATCGTGATGCGTAACGGGACCGTCACTGTAACTTCGTTGACATGTGTGCCGACTGATAAGGGCTGCCGGATTGAAATCGCAGATCTTCCGGGGGATTTTACCCTTGGAATGCATGTGATGTTTTGGCTGACCGACCAGCAGGCCGATAATCTGACCGAGATGACAGATGTGATTTTGGGCCATGACGCACGTGCCAATGGTCTGGCGCACGGGGTTTCGCTGCTGTCTGTGGCTGCGGCTGTGCTGTCGCCACAGCACCCTCTGATGAACCGCGTCGACTAATTCCTTCAAATTCCCGTTCTGCGACACTGCGCTTGGTTGACCCTTCGCAGGTGCAGCGGTATGCATCGGCAAGCCAACTTTCAGCGCGCCCTTCGGTGTGCCGAGCCGAAAGGAACACCCATTGCAGGAAATGCTTGCCGAATATCTGCCGATCATGATTTTTCTGGGCCTTGCCATCGCACTTGGCCTGATCCTGATCATCGCCGCAGCCATTGTCGCCGTCCGCAACCCCGATCCTGAAAAAGTGTCCGCCTATGAATGCGGGTTCAACGCCTTTGACGATGCGCGGATGAAGTTTGACGTGCGCTTCTATCTGGTGGCGATCCTGTTCATCATCTTCGATCTGGAAGTCGCGTTCCTGTTTCCATGGGCGGTCGCCTTCCAGGATATCAGCATGGTCGGCTTCTGGTCGATGATGGTCTTCCTTGGCGTGCTGACCATCGGCTTTGCCTATGAATGGAAGAAAGGGGCGCTCGAATGGGAGTGATGACCGGAACCGCCGTCGGCGCCGACAAGGAACATGGCGCGCAGCTGATTAACTCCGAGTTGCAGGACAAAGGGTTTCTTGTGACCTCGACCGCCGACATCATCAATTGGGCGCGTACAGGGTCGCTGCACTGGATGACCTTCGGGCTGGCCTGTTGTGCGGTGGAGATGATGCACACCTCCATGCCCCGCTATGATCTGGAGCGGTTCGGCACAGCCCCGCGTGCGTCCCCGCGCCAGTCCGACCTGATGATCGTAGCAGGGACGCTCACCAACAAGATGGCCCCAGCGCTGCGCAAGGTTTATGACCAGATGCCCGAACCGCGTTATGTGATTTCGATGGGGTCCTGTGCGAATGGCGGTGGCTATTACCATTATAGTTACAGCGTGGTGCGTGGCTGCGACCGGATCGTGCCGGTGGACATCTATGTGCCCGGCTGCCCGCCGACGGCAGAGGCGCTGCTTTATGGCATCCTGCAATTGCAGCGCAAGATGCGCCGGACCGGGACGATTGTGCGCTAGGCACTCAAAGAGGATTTGACGATGACCGAAGCCTTGCAAGAACTTGGCACCCATCTGGAATTGAAGCGCACCGATTGCGTCCTGTCATGGGACGTAGCCCATGGTGAGCTGACCGTGACGGTTGCGCCATCTTCACTGGTCAGTTTTGTTGAGTTCCTCAAGACCGATTCCACCTGCAAGTTTTCGTCGCTGGTGGATATCACCGCCGTCGATTACCCCAGCCGCGCCAAACGCTTTGAGGTGATCTATCATTTTCTGAGCATGTATCAGAACCAACGTATCCGCCTGCGGGTGCAGATCCGTGAAGAAGACATGGTGCCTTCGATCATCTCGGTGCATCCGTCTGCGAACTGGTTCGAGCGCGAAGTTTTCGACATGTTCGGTATTCTGTTCACAGGCCACCCCGATCTGCGGCGCATCCTGACCGATTACGGGTTTCGCGGGCATCCGCTGCGCAAGGATTTCCCGACAACCGGCTATACCGAGGTCCGCTATGACGAAGTGCAAAAGCGCGTTGTCTATGAGCCGGTGAGCCTTGTGCAGGAATACCGCCAGTTCGACTTCATGTCACCATGGGAGGGGGCAGAATACATTCTGCCCGGCGACGAGAAGAAGAAAGAAGAGAAAGCGGGCTGATGCCTGACCCAACGCTTCTTTACTGTGTCGGTGCAACCAAGGCGGGAACGACTTGGCTCTATCGCTATCTGCACGACCATCCTGATTGCGCGATGCCTGCGGTTAAAGAGGCCCATTACTGGGATACTTTCGATGCGCCGTCATTGGATAAGCAGCTGGTCGCCTATCGTGTGCGTCTGCGCGAGATGCGCAGGCAAAAGCAGGATGCAGCCCAAGCGGGGCGGGGCTGGCAGATCGACAACCTCAACCGCCGCATTGACCAGATGAAGGCGCTCTTGGCGGCTTTGGAAGGGGACCGGTCAAGCGATGCGGGCTATCTGGCATGGTTGTTGGATGGACGGGCCGACAGCCGCATTGTCGCCGACATCACGCCGAACTATGCCACGCTCGCCGATGAAACACTGGTCCGGATGCGCGACGCAGCGCCCGGGACCAAATTCATCTACCTGATCCGCGATCCCTTGGACCGGCTTTGGTCGCATATCCGGATGCAGGCGCGGCGCCAGCGTCAAGACCATGAAGTTTATGAGAAAAAAGCGAACAACATTCTTTACCGGATGCTGAATAGCGGGCAGGAAACTCATATTCTGGAGCGAGGCGACTATCCAAAGATCATCCGCAAACTCCGCCGGTTGATACCGGAAGGGCGGTTGCTGGTGCAATTCGCAGAGGATTTGTTTACACAAGAGGGTGTGGCACGGCTCTGCGCGTTTCTGGGCATCACGCCGGTTCCGGCGCTTGTGCAACAGGCCGCCCACGAGGGGCCAGAGGTTGCGATGCTGGATAAACTGCGCCCGCGCGCGCTGGGACTATTGAACGAACAATACGAATGGGTGGCCCGCAACATCGGGCCGTTGCCACAACGGTGGCAAGATAACCGGGCGAGGGCTTGAGAACATGATGGACGGCGATATTCGCGTAAACACATATGACGACGGGTCAACTGATGCCGCAACAGGCGAACAGCGGATCCGCAATTTCAACATCAACTTTGGCCCGCAACACCCTGCGGCCCACGGCGTGTTGCGTCTTGTCCTGGAACTGGACGGCGAGATTGTAGAGCGTTGCGACCCGCATATCGGCCTGCTGCACCGTGGCACCGAAAAACTGATGGAATCACGGACCTATCTGCAAAACCTGCCGTATTTCGACCGGCTGGACTATGTGGCCCCGATGAATCAGGAACATGCATGGTGTCTGGCGATCGAACGGCTGACCAAGACCGAGGTCCCCTATCGTGCCTCTTTGATCCGTGTGCTTTATTCCGAGATCGGCCGTATTCTTTCGCATCTGCTGAACGTGACCACGCAGGCGATGGACGTTGGCGCGCTGACCCCGCCGCTTTGGGGCTTTGAAGAGCGTGAAAAGCTGATGATCTTTTACGAACGCGCCTGTGGTGCCCGCCTGCACGCGGCCTATTTCCGCCCCGGTGGTGTGCATCAGGATCTGCCAGATCAGTTGGTCGAAGATATCGACGCATGGGCCGTGGCCTTTCCCAAGGTGCTGGATGATATCGCCGGGCTTCTGACAGAGAACCGGATTTTCAAACAGCGCAATGCCGATATCGGAATCGTCACCGAGGACGATATTCAGGACTGGGGATTTTCGGGGGTCATGGTTCGTGGGTCCGGCCTTGCATGGGATTTGCGCCGCGCGCAACCCTATGAATGTTATGACGACTTTGAATTCCAGATCCCTGTCGGCAAGAACGGCGACTGCTATGACCGTTACCTGTGCCGCATGGAGGAAATGCGTCAATCCACATCCATCATCCGGCAAGCTTGCGAAAAGCTGCGCCACGAAAAGGGTGATGTGATGGCGCGCGGCAAGATGACCCCGCCAACGCGTGGCGAGATGAAAACCTCGATGGAGGCGCTGATCCACCACTTCAAACTTTACACCGAAGGTTTCCACGTACCCGCAGGCGAGGTTTACGCCGCTGTCGAGGCCCCCAAGGGCGAATTCGGCGTTTATCTGGTGGCTGACGGCACAAACCAGCCGTACCGCGCCAAGATCCGCGCGCCCGGCTATCTTCACCTGCAAGCGATGGACTATATCTGCAAAGGCCACCAGCTCGCCGATGTCAGTGCCATCATCGGCACAATGGACGTTGTATTCGGAGAGATCGACCGATGACACTTGGTGATATCCTTCTTGGCCTGCTGGTGGCCTGCGGTTTCTTTGTTGCGGCATGGGTGTCGCGTTTCTTTCGCCGGACGATGGCCGGTGTGATCATTGGTGGTGTTTGCGGGATCGGGGTTTCTGTGCTGATCTTGTTTTATGGTTTGGGCGATGTCTTCGGGGTTGCCCCCGCCGATATAGCCCCCGCCGAGGTCGCGCCCGCCCAGACCGGCAACTGATTGGCCTGATAGACTGGGGCCGCACTTGGCATCTGCCGGTGGCACCGCCCGAATAAAAGGAGACCGACAGAATGATCCGTAAACTTCCGCTTCTCGCAGTTTTCTTGGTGACTGCCTGTGCAGTGCCGATTATTCTGCCGGTGCCCACCCAGATGCCATCGCCAACGTCCCAGACGGCACCCGTTGAATCCCCGCGCTCTGCCAAAGAACGATTTGTCTCAAGTGTAGAGGCGAACGGGTGCGCCCTGACCAGCCGGAACACCGATCTGATCATGGTCGAGGCGATCTTGTCGCGCGAAGATATGGCGCGGGTGATGACCGATCTGCGCGCCGAAGGGCGCGGCGTGATCGGGGCTGACGGGCAATCTTTCCAGCTGGTATCGGGGCGCTGCGCGTGATGACAAATGGCTTGCCCGGACATATCCTTGTGTTAGGGGAGAACGTGAACCTGCGCGGCCAGAGCGCTGCGACCTTGAAGATGACCGGAAAGACCTGATGCTACGCCGCCTTTACCACGAACAGCCCGAGACATTCGCCTTTACGCCTGACAACCAGAAATGGGCCGAAGCGCAGATAAAGAAATTCCCCGAAGGCCGTCAGGCCTCGGCGATCATCCCGATCCTGTGGCGCGCCCAAGAGCAAGAAGGCTGGTTGACCCGCCCGGCGATTGAACATGTGGCGACCATGCTGGACATGGCCTTTATCCGAGCTTTCGAAGTCGCGTCCTTCTATTTCATGTTCCAGTTGCAGCCGGTTGGCGCGGTGGCCCATATTCAGGTTTGCGGCACGCTGTCGTGCATGATCTGTGG
>CAYGMX010000072.1:0-10030 GCA_964351055.1 uncultured Loktanella sp.
GCGTGGAAGCAGACGATTTTGTCGTCCAGGGGTTCACGCCCGCCCGCAAGGCCAAAGGCTCGACCCTGACCATGACCTTCAAGAAACCCAACGAGGTCGTGGGCAACCATATTGCCAAATATCAGGCGATGAAGCTGTCCAAGATGTTGATGGCCTATGATTTTGATCGCAAGCTCAATCCTTTTGCCGAACTGGGCGGCTTTATTTTCACCTTTATGGGCGATGGCAAGCCTGGCACCGGCAAGACCACCTTGATCCAGATGATGGCGGGTCTAGTGAACGGGTATTGTCAGACGGCGGGCTATCCGTTCCGTTATCAAAACCTGTCCACTGACAATATCGACAGCTATCAGGGAAAATCCGGGCAGAACGCCAAGGCCTTTATCAACAACGTCCTTGATCCCGGTGTCATCGGTTTCGGCACGATTGATGACATTGACCAGCTTGCGGGCAAAAGGGGCGACAGGCAGTCCTCGGCGGGGCAACTGGAAATTACGGCGGTCCTGATGGAAAGTTTTGCAGGGGCCAATACCGTCGTGCGTGGCAATTGTACCTTTGGTATGTTTTCGAACTATCCCGAAAACGTCGATGATGCTTTGCGCCAGCGTGCAGGGGCGCGTTTTCTGGTCGACGGGCCGCAGACGCGCGAAGACTATATCGACATCCTTTATCTGCTGATGGGCAAGAATCACGATATTCCGGTGGGTGCCCATGAGGTGTTCAGTGCGCAAGAGATCAAACGCGCGGTGGCCGCGTCATTCGAAAGCCACGCCCGCCCGCATGAAGAGGGCCTGCAACACGTGTTTGAACAGGTCCATGCGCATGTAGGGGAGCTTGATACGATTGCGAAACTTGGTACATATCTGAAGGCCATCCAAGAGGCGGATGAACGGTTTACCGGTCGTGCCATCAAGAACATCACCGATGCAGTCAAGGTCCGCGCGATGGATTTCGAGCTTCCGGATGAATGGATGGAGGAGCCTGATCTGTTTCTCTTCAAGGACTATGAGACCAAGAAGGGAATGATCACCGAGTTGCGCCAGCCCATAACGGTCGAGATGGTGATTCAGGAGATCAACCGCTATGCTGACAGCGAATTTCGCTATGCGGACAAGTCGGACGAAGTGGCGATCAACGACATGGTGCGTGATTTCGGGCGGCAGGAGATTGCCAAAAGGCGGTTCCTTGAGGGGAAAGGGTAAAGCCGGTGAATGGAGCAAGCGAAAGGTGGGAGCCGTGATATCAGACGGGCTGTTTCTGCCGGCTTTGATCCTTGCCGGCCTTGCCTTTGTGGTGCCGCGCCTGCTCGCGCGGGTCTTGCCAGAAGGGGTCGGCCCGTTGATGGTCAATGCATTTCTGGCGACACTCCTTCTTTTTGTGATGTCGTCACTGTTCTTTTTTGGCCTTTACCTATGGCAAGGCGTGGCATTCGACAGGATCATCGCACCGGGGTGGGCTGCAAACGTGATCTTCTTTGGCAGGCTTGGTTTGATTGCCGCCATTATCTGGGCACCTATCATGCTTCTCTCGGTGGCGGGTTTGCCGCGCAAATGGGTCAAGGAAACGTGGTAGAATGCATTTGTTGATCGAAAAGGGCCTGATGTACGGAAACCTGATCCGGGTCGACGCGCCGGTTCTGGTGGAGCGGTACAATCGTGCGCTAAAGCATCTTACTGGCAAAGAAACCCAGCTTAATGTGTTCCATATTGATATTTCGGGATATTCGCCAGAGGTGGGTGACGAATTTGGTGACGACCTCTATTTGAACCATCGCGGTGTGAACCGGCAGTTCATTCTGCTGACAACGGAGCAGGCGACTGCCCCTTTGCTGAATGCAAAATTTTCGACATCGCGCAGTATCCTCAAGCAATTCATCGAAGAGAACCGCGTCGAGCTTTTCGCGCTCACAGCGCGCGATGCCGTAGCGGGAGAGTTGGTCAACTCGGTCTATGAGGCAAGCACACCGGCCAAGCTTTTTGATATCCGCAAAGTTACGATCGAGGCTGATACAACCAGCGGCACCGTGGCGGCTGCCGCCAAGCTGGGCGCAATGATCGACCGTTTCAAGACAGATCCGGATGGCTGGTTCGATGATGTTCTTATCGCCCAAATGATCGGCATGGCGAAAGAGACCGGAGATGTGATCCGCAACCCCGTGCGGCTGCGTCAAATGAGCTTTGCACAGGATAATTTCTGGACCGATCTTTTCGGGGGGCTGTATCTGTTTCGGGGTGTGCCGCACCCTGCCGCGATTGTGTCGGCAGGCAAGGCAAAGGTTGGGGACCTGCCGATCCCTGTGGTGATGGATCTGCAAGACCGCACAGCGATTGCGAAGTTTCTGAGCCTTAACGACCTAGTCGAGCCGATTGTAGAGGCGCGCGGGGTGGATGCGGCCGCGATCCTGCATCAGAAAATGGATTTTATCGTGGCCTCTGTCGCGGCTGCGATGAAAGAGGACCTGACAGGCGCAACGCGCCGTGATTTGCGGCGGCTCGGGCGGCTTTATGCAAACCAGTTGCCCGAAGCATGGAAAGGTCTGGCCGCCTTGCTGCGCTGGGCAGAGGAAGATGGACCATGGCCCAAGATCACATCGGACCATGACGCCTATTTCTACACGCTTCGGGCCAAGCCCCATGTGGACGCTGATCTGGTCAATATGTTGCTTGCAGAGTTGACCCCGCTTGATATCCGCCAGTTGTTTATCTGCCACAAAGAAGTGTTTTATCGTGCCTATGCTGGGTGGCCGGCAGAAAAACGGGCATATGTCGTTGATTTTCTGGACCGCGAGTATCAAGTCGATAAGGCAGGGACGCGGGATGCCTTGTACGGACACGAGGCACCAATGACGGACGTGATACCTGTTCCGCAACCTGATTTGATCACCCGTGTGGGTCCGTGGGGCGCGGTCAAGCCAAGGAGAGGCTGATGGGTTTCATAAGGCTGGTTGTCTTCGGTTTTATCGGGCTAAGCATCATTTATCTGTCGATCTCGATCTATTCGCGGTCGGTTCGCAAGGAACGGCTGGAAGACAGGTTTGACGCCGAAAACCCCGATGGTGGCGCACCGGGTGCGCGCGATGTTTTTGTTGCAGAGGGCATGAAGGCCTATAACAACTCGCTCCGGCCCAAGCTGATCGGATTGGTTTATGTGGTTCCGACTGTGGTGATCGGGGCAATTGTTTATATGATTAACGCCAGATAGAGGACGGATACCATGCACAGGATCAAAATCGCTTTTCGTGTGACCGTATTCTTGGTCCTAGGCCTGCTGCTGCACTATACTTTGCCGCAGCATGACGTTGTGCGGGTTGTGAATACCTATCAGGAACGGCAGGACCTGAATGACTGGACACGGATATTCTGGGCCCGCCCGGATGACCAGTCGGCAACGCTGATCAACCGTGATGTGCAATTCATTCAGACGGTAAAGCAGCGCACCATGCTGCTGGGCTTCATTCCGCGCGAAGGGACCGAAGTGATGGTCTACCGCAACGAAGACACCGGATGGTCGTGGCCGTTCTATTTCAAATTTGATACAGCAAACCTGCAGACAGAAGCGGCTGATCTGGCGTCGACGGCTACGGAACCGACGTGGGCGGTCATAACGCATTATGGTTGGCGGAACGAATATTTCTCAGCTTTTCCGAATGCTATCGCGATCCGCCCGGTTGAGGGTTCGAATGTCACCATCATCCCATGGTTCAACATCTTTTTCTTTGTCTTCCTGATCGCGGCGATCCTGTTCATCCGCGCAATGTGGATGCAGTTCCGCGAACGCTCGGTCGATCCGCTGCTGGATGCAGCGGGTGAACAGTTTGACGAAGTGCAGGCCGGTGTTGCCGAGCGTAAGGGCAGGCTGTCCCGCTGGTTGCGGACGTGGCGGTCCAAATGATAGCTTTGCTGGGGGCTTTGCCCCCGGCCTGCGGCCTCCCCCAGGATATTTGTGCTCAAAAGAAGCGAATGGTCATTCGCCGTAAGGGATCCAGATGTTTTTGACCTCGGTGCTTGCGGCGAGGTAGTCGCTGGTCGCAGGTGTGGACGATTTGCCGTTGTTCACCCAGGTACGTTTGAGGTTGCCTGCGCTGGCCTTTTCGATCATTGCCGAGAGTTCGCTGCTCGAGAAGGACCAGACCGCGTCGATATCCAGATGTTTGGCCAGCGTCGGTGCCAGTTCTGCATGGCTGCCCGTCAGGATGTTGACAACGCCCGCAGGCACATCCGAGGTTTCGAGTATCTGGTAGAAGTCAGATGCGGCGAGCGGGAAGGGTTCGCTGGCCGCAAGGATCACCCGGTTGCCCATGGCGATGGCGGGCGCCATCGCACCGACGAGCCCTGCAAGCGGGGCCGCGTCATCGCAAAGGATGCCGATGTTGCCCACCGGCTCTTTCATCGCCAAGGCCACGCCTCTGATTGGCACGCCATGTACCTGACCGTCGTACTTGTCCGCCCAAGCCGCATAGGTAAACAGCGTGCGGATGCTGGTTTCAACCTCATCTGCACCAGTACGCCCGCCTGTCATAGTGTTGATCCGGCTGATGAATTCATCCGCACGGGCTGACAGGTTTTCGGCGATGTAATAGAGGATTTGCGCCCGCAGGTGCCCCGTAGTCTTGGACCAGCCTTTGGCCGCGTTGCAGGCCTCGACCGCGTTGCGGATATCCTTGCGGTTGGCAATTGATGCGTGCCCCAGCAATTTCCCTTTGGGGCTGTAAACGGGTTTGGAATAGCCCCCATCAGGCCGCGCCTGTTTGCCGCCGATATAGAGTTTTGCGGTCCGGTCCAATGGATCGGCAGGGTGGCCGTCTTCGGTCGTGAAGGCCTCAATTTTCTTGAGTGGCTTGGCCATGCCTTTGGGTTTGGTGTAGCCTGACAGCCCTTCCCAGCCGCCTTCGCGCCCGAACCCGCTTTCGCGCACTCCGCCGAAACCGGCAGCGGCGTCCATCATATTCGTGCCGTTGATCCAGACGCTTCCTGCGGCGAGTGTCGGCGCAATATCGAGCGCGAGATTGATATTTTCTGACCAGACAGAGGCGGCCAGCCCGTAGCGTGTGTTATTGGCAATCTCGACAGCTTCAGCCGGTGTGCGGAAGGTGGTTGCCGCCAGAACCGGACCAAAGATTTCCTCTTGCATCAAGGTCGACGCCGGCGAGAGGCCGGTGATGAGCGTGGGCGGATAAAAGCACCCGTCGGGTGCTATGACCTGATAGGTTTCACCTTCGGTATTGGCGCTGACCATTTGGGTGATTTGCGCCAGCTGGACCGGATCGACGATGGCGCCGATGTCGATGCACTTGTCCAGTGGGTCGCCGATGCGCAGCCCATCCATCCGGGATTTGAGCTTGGTGTAGAACCTTTCGGCGATGCCTTCCTGCACCAGAAGCCGCGAGCCTGCACAGCAGACCTGACCCTGATTGAACCAGATTGCATCGACAAGCCCTTCGACGGCGGAATCCATATCCGCGTCCTCGAAAACGATGTAAGGGGATTTTCCGCCCAGTTCGAGCGAGAGCGCCTTGCCAGATCCCGCCGTGGCCTCGCGGATTTTGCGGCCCACCTCGGTGGAGCCGGTGAAGGCGATTTTGTCGACAGCTGCGTTGACCAAGGCCGCGCCTGTTTCGCCATCGCCTGTCACGATATTCACGACACCGGGGGGCACTCCGGCTTGGGTGCAGATGTCGGCAAATATCATCGCGGTCAGCGGCGTGTATTCGGCGGGCTTCAGGACCACAGTGTTGCCCATCGCCAGCGCAGGTGCGATCTTCCATGCCAGCATGAGAAGCGGGAAATTCCACGGGATGATCTGCCCACAGACGCCCAAGGCCTCGCGGTGAGGCAGTTCCTCTTTCATCAGCTGGGCAAAGCCTGCGTGGTGATAGAAATGCCGGATCGCCAGCGGTACGTCGATGTCGCGGCTCTCGCGGATCGGTTTGCCGTTGTCGAGCGTTTCCATCACAGCCAGCAGTCGCGCGTGTTTCTGCATTAGCCGCGCGATGGCATAGAGCACGCGCGCGCGTTTGTGTCCCGACTTGGCCCAAGCAGGTTGCGCCTTGCGGGCGGCGGCGACGGCGGCGTCTACCTCTGCGGCGGTGCCTTTGGTGACTCCTGCCAGTTTCTTGCCTGTCGCGGGATCGTTGGATGCGAAATCGTCGCGCATCGCACCCCATTTGCCGTTGATATAATGGCCTGCGATGCCGCCATGGTCGGCCAGCCATTGTAAAGCCTCGGCGCTGCTTTCGAGGGCGGGACCGTAATCCATGGTGTCGAAGATTTCCTTGATGGTCATGGCTTATCCAATCGCGTGCCGCCACTGGGCCGAATAGGCCCCGGTGACGTGATGTTCGAGTTGCCGTTCGATGTCGCCCAAAAGCGACGACGCACCAAAACGGAAAAGGTCGGGTTGCAGCCAGCGGTCGCCAAGCTCGTCCTTGATCATTGACAGGTAGACCAGCGCGTCTTTGGCTTTGCTGATGCCGCCTGCGGGTTTGTACCCGACCTTGATGCCGGTCCGGTCCTGATAGTCGCGGATCGCGCGGATCATGGTCAGGGTGACGGGCAGGGTGGCGTTGACGGGTTCTTTCCCGGTCGAGGTCTTGATAAAATCGGCCCCGGCCATCATGCAAACAAGGCTGGCACGGGCGACGTTGCGCAGGGTCCCAAGTTCGCCTGTTGCAAGGATCGCTTTGACATGGGCATCACCGCAGGCGGCGCGCATTTCGCGCATCTCATCGTAGAGCGCCTGCCAGTTGCCGGTCAGCACATGGCGGCGGCTGATGACAATGTCGATTTCCGCAGCCCCTGCCGCGACGCTTTCACCGATTTCGGCGATGCGCAGGTGGAAAGGGGAAAGGCCCGCTGGAAAACCGGTCGAGACAGCAGCGACGGGGATGCCAGAGCCTTGCAACGCATCAACGGCTGTGGCGACCATATCGTGGTAGACGCAGACCGCCCCTGTTGTCAGGCCGTCCATGCCGAGCGCCTCAAGGATCGGTTGCGCGACGGGCTGGCGGGCTTTGGCGCAAAGACGCCGCACGCGTCCCTCGCTGTCATCGCCTGACAGCGTTGTCAGATCCATCAGGCTGATCGCTTTGCACAGCCATGCGGCCTGATAATCTTTCTTGACGCTGCGCCGTCCGGGGAGCGTTGCGGCGCGCCGTTCAATCGCAGAGGTATTGGCCTGCACCGCCATAACCCAATCAAGGTCAAGTGGCATGCCATCATTGCGCGGCTCGTGAACCTGCGGCAACTGGGTTGTGGTCAGTGTCGGGGAATGCGTGGTTTGCAAGGCGGCCTCCTGCGGTGCCGGGCAAAGGTGGCACTTTGATCTGTTCTTGGCAAGTTTTGACCTTTTGGTCAAATACTATGTGGGTTGGACCACCTGCCGCTGGAATTTCTGCCGGTACTGCAGGGGTGTCAGCCCATAGGCTGCCCTGAAAAGTTTGTGGAAATGTGACATGTTCGGAATACCGCAGTCAGCGGCGATTTCGCTGATCGCCTCGCTATCTGTTGTCAGGGCGCGGGCGGCATGGGTCATCCGTATCGTGTTGATAAAGTCTGATGGCGTTTGCCCCAGATATTTGCGCATCGTCCGGCTGACATGCGGATGGGCCTTGCCGGTCAGGGCGACCAGTCCGGCAGAGCCATCGCGGAAAACATCGGGGTTTCTGGCCGCCTTGCAGGCCCGCTCCAGCCAGTCAGGTAGATCACTGGCAAGGGTGTCTGCTGTCAGGTCAGCGCAGAGCGGCAGCAGGAAGGCCTCGGCCGCCAATGTGTCGCGTTTGCTCCGCTCCAAGAGCACAGCTGCGTGGTTCAACGCGGCAAGCTGTTTGATATCCCGCTGGATTTTGACAGGTCCGCCTTTTGACCAGAAAAGATGCCCGTCTACCGAAGGATGCCGCTTTGCAAGCGCCTTGATCGTCATCGGGTGAATGCACAAAGAAACAACAAGCGCATGTTCGCCGCGTCCTTGCAGTGCATGCCGCTGTCCGGGGCGGAGAAACACCACATCACCCTCGCTTAAGGTTTCGGTATGGTCTGCCACATGGTGCCGTACTTTGCCGTTCTGCACCCAGAAAAGTTCAAAGAAATCGTGATCGTGCAAGGATCTGGGGCGCGACGCCGCCAGAGTCGCGCGCGTCAGGTGTATCTGCGCGCCCGATTGCAGGATGTCCGTGTGATGCAGGGTGAAGGTCATGATATCAAAATAGCACAGCGATTGCTGCGCTGCAGCATGTTTTTTAATCCCTAGAGAATGCGGGGTGAAAGCCTTTGTTTTTAGGGGCGACGCGATCAAGTCGTGCAGGGCTTTGGGCTGCATCCCATTCGCGGCAGCGAATCGTCTTGCAAGGCGTGACAAACCGTCTGCATCAGGGTATGGCCGGACCCATTCAACAAGTACGAGGCCAGCCCATGAGTTTTGACCGTTCCATCAAGATTGCGCCTTCCATCCTGTCTGCCGACTTTGCGAATTTCGGCGCCGAATGCGAGGCCATCGAGGCGCAGGGTGCTGATTGGGTGCATGTCGATGTGATGGACGGGCATTTCGTGCCCAATATCACCTTTGGCCCCGCCACCTGTGCCGCCATTCGGCCGCATATCAAGGGGGTTATGGATGTCCATTTGATGATTGCACCTGTTGATCCCTATATCGAGGGCTTTGCCAAGGCCGGTGCCGATATCATCACCGCCCATGTCGAGGCGGGCCCGCATATTCACCGGACATTGCAGGCGATCCGCGGGGCCGGTGCCAAGGCAGGGGTCGCCTTGAACCCCGGAACGCCCGCATCGTCGGTCGAGATGTTGCTTGATATGGTGGATCTGGTCTGCGTGATGACGGTGAACCCCGGTTTCGGCGGGCAGAAATTCATCCATAGCCAGATCCAAAAAGTCCGCAAGCTGCGCGACATGATCGGTGATCGCCCGATCCATATCGAGATTGACGGCGGCGTTGATCCGACAACTGCACCACTGGTTGTCGCGGCTGGTGCGGATGTCCTTGTTGCCGGCTCGGCTGTTTTTCGAGGTGGATCGGTCAACGATCCGGTACCTTACGGCAAGAATATCAAAGCGATCCGCGATGCGGTGAAAGCGTAAGGCGTTGCCTTGTCGAAAACCACGCCGCAGCAAGAATACGGGGGTGCCCAGATGAGCCAAGACATTCCGCTAGTTCCCCTGACAGCAGAGGCCTTTGCGCCCTATGGCGACGTGCTTGATTGCAGCGGTGATCCTGACAAGATCATCAATGCGGGGCTTTGTGGCCGGTTCCACGACCGCGCCCGCGTCGATTGCGCGGGTCCGGTGGGGATCAGCCTGTTCCGGTCTGAACTGCGGCAACTGCCCTACCAGCTTGATTTGATTGAACGGCACCCGCTGGGATCGCAGGCCTTTATCCCGATGAGTATGGACCCGTTTTTAGTGATCGTCGCAGACGCAGATCTGCGCCCGCAGGCCTTTCTGACCGCGCCGGGTATGGGGATCAATTTTCATCGCGGCACGTGGCATGGGGTGCTGACGCCCTTGTCAGGCCCCGGCCTTTTCGCGGTGATCGACAATGTCGGCAGCGCCCCCAATCTCGAAGAGCACTTCTTTCCAACGCCCTATCGGGTGATCGGCTGACCCCTAGAAATCAACCTCGATCGCGATCCCTTTTTCGACGGCCAGTTTGACGACACTTGCGGCCACCGCGAGGTCCTGCAAACCGACGCCGGTCCCATCGAACAATGTGATCTCATCGTCAGATACGCGTCCCGGATGCGTGCCATTGATGACAGCACCCAGTTCATGCACATCCGCCTGCTTGATCAGCCCCGCCGCAATCGCATGTTGTGCCTCGCCGATGCTGATGGATTGCGCCACCTCGTCCGTAAAGACGGTCGCTTGTGTCAGAAGGGCTGTCTCGACCTCCTGCTTGCCTTTGGTGTCGGTGCCCATGCAGGCGATATGCGTGCCGGGGGCGATGTGATGCGCCATGATGGTGGGGGCAAAGGTCGAGGTGATCGAGATGACAACATCGGCTTCGACCATCCGCTCGAGTG
>CAYGMX010000073.1:0-9985 GCA_964351055.1 uncultured Loktanella sp.
AAAGATCACGCCGGGTTCGGCGTAATCATAGGTCGATTTCATGATCGCATCCCACAGGGCACGGGCGCGCACAGTCCGGTAGACCTGACCGCCGAACACCAGATCCCACCGTCCATCCGCCTTGACCGCATCCATGAACGGGTCGGTGATCAGCACCGACATGTTGAACATCCGCAGGCGGGCGGGGTCGGATTTTGCGGTGATGAAATCCTCGACATCGGGATGGTCGCAGCGCATCGTCGCCATCATCGCGCCCCGGCGCGAACCGGCTGACATGATCGTACGGCACATCGCGTCCCAGACGTCCATGAACGACAGCGGACCAGAGGCGTCAGCCGCCACCCCCATCACGCTGGCGCCCTTGGGGCGGATGGTCGAAAAATCGTATCCGATCCCGCCACCCTGCTGCATGGTCAGGGCCGCCTCTTTGAGCATGTCGAAAATGCCGCCCATGCTGTCAGGGACGGTGCCCATCACAAAGCAGTTGAAAAGCGTCACCGACCGCGCGGTGCCGGCCCCTGCCGTGATCCGGCCTGCGGGCAGATATTTGAAACCGGCCAAGGCGTCATAGAATTTGGCTTCCCAAGCCTTGGGGTCTTTTTCCACCACAGCCAAAGCCTTGGCGATCCGCTGCCATGTATCTTCGACCGTTTCGTCAATCGGGGTGCCATCGGCCTTTTTAAACCGATACTTCATATCCCAGATTTGTTCAGCGATCGGGGCAGCAAAATGAGTCATGTAATGGGCCTTCCGGAGAGGTGGTCACAACGGTAGAGCGTTATGATAGTGAAGTTGTCAGGATTCTGAAACGCTCTTGTACATACCACATATAGTGATCGCAATCCAGAAAATGCGGATATATAGATAATGCTTCCGCAGCATTGATTGACGGATAAACCGCCTTACCTCTAAGGCTCATCCCGGGGGGGACGAATGACGAAAACCGTGCATATGCTCAAGCTATCGGTTGGCACCGACGACATTGCCGACCTTGCTGATTGGCAGAACACGCGGCGCGCGCAGACCGATGACGGCCTGCCGCGCCACGTCACCCGGATGTGGCCCAAACGGGGCGATGAAATCCTGAACGGCGGGTCGATCTTTTGGGTCATCAAGGGCGTGATCCTGTGCCGCCAACCGATCCTGCGACTGGACGAATACATCGGCGCCGACGGCATTCGCCGCTGCGCCATCGTCTGCAAACCCGGCCTGATCCGGGTCGAAGCCACGCCAAAGCGCGCCTTTCAGGGCTGGCGGTATCTGCCTGCCAGTGACGCGCCACGCGATTTGCCGGACAGCCGTCAGGACGAAGAGGCACTGCCGCCCGAACTGTCCAAGGCGCTGGCTGCCATCGGAGTCCGCTAGGCAGTTTGCTCACCCTGTGCCATGATCCAGCACAGGAGGAGTTACCATGACCATTTTTACCAGTCCGTATCCTGACGTTGCCGCGACCGATCTCAGCATTACCGAGCGTGTTTTTGAGGGGCTGAAAAACAGGCCCGACGCAGTGATCCTCACCGACGGCCCCACCGGGCGCAGCATGACCGCCGCCGCTTTTGTGGATCAGGTTAAGCGTATGGCCGGCGGGCTGGCTGCGGCAGGGTTTGGCGCTGGCCATACGGTTGCGATCATGGCGCCCAACCTGCCCGAATACTGCGTGGTCTTTCACGCGGTGGCTTGGGGCGGCGGCACGATCACCACGCTGAACCCGACCTATACCGCCCACGAGATTGCGCACCAGATGCGGGATTCGGGGGCAGAGCTTCTGATCACGATCCCCGATTTCATGGAAACCGCCAAAGAGGGCGCGGGCGACATCCCCGTGATCGCCATCGGCACGCCCGCATATGCTGCGCTTTTTGGTGATCCAATCACCAAGCAAGTGACGGTCGATCTGGATGAATTCAGCGTGGTACTGCCTTACTCTTCCGGCACCACAGGCCTGCCAAAGGGCGTGAAGCTGTCACACCGCAACCTTGTGATAAACGTGGACCAATCCATCGTCGCCGCTGATTTCCAACCCGGAGAGGTCACAGCTGCTTTCCTCCCGTTTTTTCATATCTATGGCATGACCGTGCTGATGAATATCCATCTTGGTGGCGGCGGGGCCTTGGTGACGATGCCGCGCTTTGATCTGCCGCTCTTTTTGCAGATCAGTCAGGATTACAAGGCGCGCCGCATGTGGGTCGTGCCTCCCGTGGCGCTGGCCTTGGCCAAGCACCCGCTGGTCGATGACTACGACCTGTCGGCGCTGAAAGAGGTCTTTATCGCGGCAGCCCCCTCGGGCCCTGAACTGTCCGACACGATCGCGGCACGGCTCGGCTGCACGGCCCTGCAAGGCTATGGCATGACCGAACTCAGCCCCGTGTCGCATGTCGTACCGCGCCATGCGCCGCGCTCCGGTGCGGCGGGCGTCACTGCGCCGAATACATCGTGCCGGATCGTACACATCGAAACCGGTGCGGACCTGCCCGCAGGTCAAGAAGGTGAGCTTTGGATCAAAGGGCCGCAGGTCATGCAAGGCTATCTCAACAATGACAAAGCCACTGCGGAAAGTATCACTGCGGATGGCTGGCTGCGCACGGGCGACATCGCGAAATACGATGAGGACGGCTATTTGTTCATCACGGACCGTCTGAAAGAGTTGATCAAGTTCAAAGGATTTCAGGTTGCCCCCGCCGAACTCGAGGCCACTTTGGTCGCGATGGCGGGGATCACCGACGCCGCTGTCGTCGGCCTGAAGGACGATGAGGCCGGCGAACTGCCCGTGGCTTTTGTTGTGGCAGGCGATCCCGCGCCGGACGAAGCCGCGATCAAGGCGCATATTGCAACGCGCCTGTCCCATTATAAACAGTTGCACCATATCTACTTTGTTGACGAAATACCCAAATCCGCCTCGGGCAAGATCCTGCGGCGTTTCTTGCGGGACCGGCTGGCAGGGTAGCCTGTTTCGGCTGGCCATTCGCGCGATGACCTCTAAGTTACGCCGTGAAGGGTGCGCCCGCCTCGCGCACCCCAGCAAGAAAGCCGAGCGCCATGAAACCCACCTCCCCCAGAGCCGCGCGCCGCTTGGCCAAGAAAGCAGCGCAAAGCGGACCCGTCACGCTTGCCGACCTCGCCAAACGGGTGGAACGCGCCAAGCTGAAGGGCGCAAGCGGCACGATTGAAACGCGGGCCAAGCGTATTCTTGCGTCGTATCTGCAAACCGCGCAATCCTACGGGATGCCAGCCAGCGCGGTCATCGCAGAGATGGCAAGCGGGCAGGCCGCATGGCGGCTTGGTATGGCTGTGCGCGACGAGATCCTCAAAACGCCCCCTGACGCGGTCCGCAAGGCCGCCTGCAAACGGGGCTGCGCATTTTGCTGCATTCTCACTGGCGGCGAAGGCGGCGTGATCACCGAAGTCGAAGCCCAGCGCCTGCACGCGGCCTTGGTCCCGCTGCAAGGCGAACCCGATGGGCGCGCATGGCACAAAGATGCCTGCCCCGCGCTTGACCCCGCAACGCAGGCGTGCCGCGTCTATGATGCACGCCCGATGATCTGCCGGTCTTTTTTGTCAACCGATCCGGATGCGTGCCGCCGGAACGCAGAAGGTGAAACCGAACAGGGGGCGGGATTGCTGGGCAGCCATCTTGATTACCTCGCGGTACATGCGCTTTGCAGGCAGGCACTTAAGGGGATCAGTCAGGTCCATTCATACAGTATGGCGGCGATTGCCGCCGCGGCAGTCAGCGGCGAGGATCAGGCGGCAAGCCTGACCGACGCGCGCCACAAGCCGCGTACCTTGGACGAGGCCTGCAGCGATGGCGCAAAGGCAGCAGGAGCCTAGCACCCGCCACCGGCGCAATCAGCCGATCCCCAGCACCAGCTGCAAGGTCTTGAGTGTCTCGCGCTGTTCATCCGTCCAATCCCGCCTGCGGCCCCGAAACAAGGTGGCTTGGCTGGCATGGATCAAACCATCCTCCAATATCTTGAGACCATTGGCACGCAGCGTTTCGCCGGTCGAGGTGATATCCGCGATGGCCTCGGCTGTTTCATTCTTGACCGTGCCTTCTGTGGCCCCTTGGCTATCAACCAGTTGATAGTCGGCCACGCCTTGTTCGCGCAGGAAATCACGGACCAGACGGTGATATTTCGTGGCGATCCGCATCCGGAAGCCGTGTGTCTTGCGAAAGGCGGCTGCCGCCGCATCCAGATCATCCAGCGTTGTCACGTCAACCCAGACTTGCGGCACCGCGATAATCAGGTCGGCCCCGCCAAATCCCAAATGGGCAAGCTCTGTCACCTGCGTGTGCCAGTTTGCCAGCTTTTCGCGCACCAGATCGGAGCCTGTCACACCCAGATGGATCGTCCCCGCCGCCAGTTCACGCGGGATTTCTCCGGCAGAAAGCAGCACAAGTTCAAGCCCGTCGAAACCGTCGACCGCCCCCGCATATTCACGGTCGGACCCGGATTTGCGCAAGCCGACACCGCGTGTGCCGAACCAGTCAAAGGTCTTTTCCATCAATCGCCCTTTGGAGGGCACGCCAAGCTTGAGCATCATACCAACTCCAATGCCAGATCGGGGCGGATGACGCCGCCAACGGCAGGCACCGCGCGGCCCTTGCCCAATCGTGCCGTCAGCGCATCATAGCGGCCCCCTGTCGCCACAGGAGGCAATTCGGGGCGGTCTGTCGCGTAAAAGCCAAAAACAAACCCGTCATAATATTCCAGCGAGGTGCGGCCATAGCTGCCTTCAAACTCCAGCGCCTCGACCGCGACACCGCGCGCATCAAGCGCGGTCAGCCGCGCCTCAAGGCCTTTGACGGCCGCGCCAATCGCCGGCATGTCCACCGCTATATCACGCAACGCACTCAGGACATGCGGTGCGGTTTCCCGCAGCGCAAGAATAGCGTCGATTAGGGCGATTTCCTCGGCGGCAATCGGCGGGGCTGCGGCATCGGCACGCAATGCGGCAATCCGCGCCGCGACCTCGGACTGGCTGCGCAGGCCGATATCGGGACCCGTAGTGGCAAACGGATCAACGGCCGCAAGCAAGGCAGCGCGTGCAGGGGGCACAACCGCCGATCCAAACCGTTTCAACAAGGCCCGAAACCGCTGTGGCCGCCAGATGTGGCGCAGCAGGGCCGCCTTGCGGTCATCGGTTGTCTGCAAACCGCGCACGGCCGCCATCAGCACGCCGATATCACCGGTCGCGGCCCGCACGGGCAAGCCGGACAGCCCTTCGGCGATCGCGGCAAAGACTTCGGCATCGGCGGCGGCCGGGTTTTGCCCGTCAAAGACTTCGTAGCCTACTTGCACATATTCATTCGCGCGGGTTTCATCGTTTTCCTGCTTGCGAAAGACCTTGCCGGAATAGGTATAGCGCGCTGGATCGGCATAGCTTTCCATATGCATCTGCACGACCGGCACCGTGAAATCGGGGCGCAGCACCATTTCGCCGCGCAACGGGTCAGAGGTCAGATAGGACCGCGCGCGAATGTCCTCGCCATAAAGGTCCAGCAGAGTTTCTGCGGGCTGCAAGACATCGGCCTTGAAGACCTGCGCACCTTTGGCCGCGAACAGATCACGCAGGCGGCGCGCCTCGGTCAGGGTTGCAGCAGACGTCGGCATCAGCGCTGCCCGTCCAGAATGTCGCGCACCTTTGCGAGCATCTGGTCGCGCGGCACCTCGTACTGGCTGGGACGGTCTTTCCATTCTTCCAAAGTGGCATTCTTGGCGATCTCGGCCCCGAGGATCAGGTCCTTGATCTGCACCACGCCTTTGTCGAATTCGTCACCCCCCGCAATGATCGCAACCGGAGAGTTGCGCTTGTCGGCATATTTCAACTGGTTGCCAAAATTCTTGGGGTTGCCCAGATAGACCTCGGCGCGGATACCCGCATTGCGCAGCTCGGCCACCATGGTCTGATAAACGGCCATGCGGTCACGGTCCATCACGGTGACAACGACAGGGCCAGCAGCGGCAGCGCCGATCTGTCCCTTGGCGCGCAAAGCGGCTAGCAACCGGTCCACCCCGATGGAAACACCGGTGGCGGGCACCTCTTGGCCAGTAAAACGCTTGACCAGATCGTCATACCGCCCCCCGCCCGCGACAGAGCCGAAGTTGCGGGGGCGGCCTTTTTCGTCTTTGATTTCAAAGGTGAGTTCGGCCTCGTAGACAGGGCCGGTGTAATAGCCAAGGCCACGCACGACCGAAGGGTCGATGATGATGCGGTCGGGGCCGTAACCTTGGGCGGCGAGGAGTGTGGCGATTTCCATCAGTTCTTGAACGCCTTGACGACCCACTTCTGAGTCTCTCACCAAGTCCATCAGGTGTTGGCAGGCGACAACGTTGCGGAAGGCACCTTTTCGCCACCTCTGTTCCAAATCCCCATCTTTGAAAACGGCCTTGGAAAAGCTGCCTACAGATTGCTTGAGTTCGTCTGTTATTTCAAAGTGATCAAGGTCTGGGAAAGCAGATTCAATTGTAGCAGCGGACTCGACAAAGCCCATCACGATTTCGGTTCGATCGTAATTAAGCCCCGCTCCCTTAGTGAAATCCCCGCTCTCGTCTTTTCGCCCCTCACCCAACAACGCGCGCACACCCTCCGGCCCCAACCGGTCCAGCTTATCAATCGCGCGCAGCACGATCCCGCGTTCGGTTTCTTTGTCGTCACCCGACAGGCCCGCAACCTCCAGCACCCCGTTCAGCACCTTCCGGTTATTCACCCGAATAATGTAATCGCCGCGTGCGATCCCCACGGCCTCCAGCGTATCGGCCAGCATTGCGCAGATCTCGGCATCTGCCGCCACAGACCCCGACCCGACCGTATCGGCATCGCATTGATAGAACTGCCGGAACCGCCCCGGTCCGGGCTTTTCGTTGCGCCAGACAGGGCCCATCGCGTAGCGGCGATAGGGGGATGGAAGGTCGTTGCGATACTGCGCGGCAACGCGGGCCAAGGGCGCTGTCAGGTCATAGCGCAGCGCCAGCCAGTCGTTGTCTTCCTCCCATGCAAAGACCCCTTCGTTCGGGCGGTCCACATCGGGCAGGAATTTGCCTAGCGCCTCGACGGTTTCCACCGCAGAGGTTTCCAAGGCATCAAAGCCGTAGCGATGATAGACCTCAGCGATCTTGGCCAGCATCGCGGTACGTTCGGTCACATCCGCGCCGAAATAATCCTGAAAGCCCTTGGGCGTCTGCGCCTTGGGGCGCGGTTGCTTTTTGTCTTTGGCCATTACTTTGGTCCTGCCCGTCACGTCTGTTCCCGCGCCGTTTAACCCGCCAATGTCACAGGGGCAATGCAATCGTCCAGTCATGCAGGGGCTTTCCTGCGCGTCTTGCTCTGTATAGAAGCGGCGCATGAGTGATATTACGCATCTGGAAGAACAAATTGCCCACCTGACCCGCACGGTCGAGGATCTGTCGGATATCGTCGCACGTCAGGAAACCGAACTGGCGCTGGCGATGCGCCGTCTTGCGATGTTGATGGAACGCGAGGCCGGGCGCGAGCTGGATGCGGGCGGTTCAGTGCCGCTGGCCGACCAGCGCCCGCCACACTGGTGATGTAAGAGGGGCTTTGCCCCCGCCACCTGCGGTGGCTCCCCCAGGATATTTTTGGGCCAATAATAACGGTCAGGCGTCTTCGACCTCGATGACGCCGCCCAAGGACCGCAACGCGCCCTTGATCTGCGGGTTGACGGGGAACTCCTCGCCTAGGTCCAGTTCCACCTCGCCCGGCAGGTCATTATTCATCAAGCAGAAATAGACAGGACCCCGCCCCGCCCGCACACCATCCCTGGCCGCGTTGGCAAGGATCGATGCGACCGACCCGATCACCTCCGGCCCGTCGATGAACACACGCAAGCCGTTGCTGCCCGCATCCGCGACAACAGTATCAATCGGCGAAACAGAGCGGCCAAGCAGCTTGAGTTGATCTGCTTCCATCGTCGCTTCGCAGTGCAAGACAATCTGCGACCCGGTTTCCAGATGTTCCCGCGCGGCCTCCAACGTGTCAGAAAACATCGTGACCTCGTATTGCCCCGTTGGATCGGACAGTTGGACAAAGGCAAAACGGTTCCCGCGGGCGGATTTACGTTCCTGCCGCCCTGATACCGTACCGGCCATCCGCACAATCGCGGCACCCTTGGCTGCCCGCGCAATCACCTCGTCGAGCGTTAGCACCTGCTTGCGTTTCAGCGCGCCCATGTAGTCATCCAGCGGATGCCCCGACAGATAGAACCCGATCGCCTTGAATTCTTCGGCCAGCCGTTCGGCTGGCAACCAGTCATCGCCCCCGGCAAGGCGCGGTTCGGGCAGGTCGTCGCCCGCCTCACCAAACAAGGACACCTGACTGGATGATTTCTGATCATGGATCGCGGCCGAATACCCTGTCAGCGCATCAAGGCTTTGCATCACGCGGCGGCGGTTGGGGTCCAGCACATCAAAGGCCCCTGCCCGCGCCAGCATTTCCAGCGGGCGTTTGCCGATCCGCTTGAGGTCCACGCGGCGGGCAAAATCAAACAGGGTCACGAACGGGCGGTCCCCCCGCCCTTCGACGATCAGCTTCATCGCCTCGACGCCCACGTTCTTGAGCGCGCCCAGCGCATAGACCAGTTTCTGGTCCTGCACGTCAAAGGTAGCCTGCGACCGGTTTACGCATGGCGGGGTATAGGCGATCCCGAGCCCCTTTTTGACCTCTTGAAAATAAACACCCAGCTTGTCGGTGAGGTGGATATCGCAGTTCATCACACCGGCCATGAATTCGACAGGATGGTTCGCCTTGAGCCATGCTGTCTGGTAACTGACCACCGCATAGGCCGCCGCGTGCGATTTGTTAAAACCGTAGTTGGCGAATTTCTCCAGAAGGTCGAAAACCTCGCGGGCTTTCTTGGGCTCGACGCCATTCGCCTTGGCACCCGCCTCGAATTTCGGGCGTTCCTTGGCCATTTCCTCGGCGATCTTTTTACCCATCGCGCGGCGCAACAGGTCGGCCCCGCCAAGGCTGTAGCCTGCCATGACCTGCGCGATCTCCATCACCTGTTCCTGATAAACGATGATGCCTTGGGTTTCTTTCAGGATATGATCAATCGACGGGTGGATCGATTCCAGTTCCTTTTGGCCGTTCTTGACCTCGCAATAGGTCGGGATGTTTTCCATCGGGCCCGGGCGGTAAAGGGCGACCAGTGCCACGATATCTTCGATGCAGGTCGGTTTCATGCGCTTGAGCGCATCCATCATACCGCTGCTTTCCACCTGAAACACGGCCGTTGTTTTCGCGCTGGAATAAAGCGCATAGGATTTTTCGTCATCCAGCGGGATCGCCCCGATGTCATATTCAAACCCCGGCAGAACTTCGTAAAGCTGCGTCCCGTCAGCGGCCACATTCAGCGTGCGTCCCGCCTTGCGGATCAGTTCCACAGCATTCTGGATCACGGTCAGCGTCTTCAGGCCCAGAAAGTCGAATTTGACCAATCCGGCCTGTTCCACCCATTTCATGTTGAACTGCGTCGCGGGCATGTCCGAACGCGGGTCCTGATAAAGCGGCACCAGCTCATCCAGCGGACGGTCCCCGATCACGACACCGGCGGCATGGGTCGAGGCATTGCGCAACAGCCCTTCGACCTGTTGGGCGTATTTGAGCAGACGGTCCACGACCTCTTCGTTCTTGGCCTCTTCACGCAGGCGCGGTTCGTCAGCCAGCGCCTTTTCGATGGACACAGGTTTTACCCCTTCAACGGGGATCATCTTGGACAGCCTGTCCACCTGCCCGTAAGGCATCTGCAACACACGGCCCACGTCACGCACGGCAGCCTTGGACAAAAGCGCGCCAAAGGTGATGATCTGCCCGACTTTGTCGCGCCCGTATTTGTCCTGCACATAGCGGATCACTTCCTCGCGCCTGTCCATGCAAAAGTCGATGTCGAAGTCGGGCATCGAGACACGTTCAGGGTTGAGGAAGCGTTCGAACAGCAGCCCGAATTCCAGCGGATCGAGATCGGTGA
>CAYGMX010000074.1:0-9966 GCA_964351055.1 uncultured Loktanella sp.
GTCAAGCGCAGTGCCCCCAAAGAAAGCTATGGCAAGGATATGCTGATGCAGGATCTGGCACTCTGATACCGTAGTCTGGATTTGCCCCGCCTATTGCTGTGCAAAACAAAGAAAAAGCCGCCACCGGTTCCGGTGACGGCTTTTTCGTATCTGGGGCAGACCCGCGTTAGTCTGCGGTCAGCAAAGGCGGTTTGTTGCCACGATCAGAAATCCGGCCTTGGGCCGGTGCCTCGAATTTCAGTTCCAACTCGCCTTTCTTCACGCCAACCTTGACGATCCCGCCTTTGACCAACTTGCCGAACAACAGTTCTTCGGCCAGCGGCTTCTTGATGTGTTCCTGAATGACGCGGCCAAGCGGACGTGCTCCCATTTTCTCATCATAGCCTTTGTCGGCAAGCCATTCAGCAGCGGCGCTGGTCAGTTCGATGTGAACATTGCGATCAATCAATTGCGCCTCGAGTTGGAGCACGAATTTTTCGACAACCTGCATGATGACCTGCTTGGGCAATGCGCCAAAGCTAATGATCGCATCCAGCCGATTGCGGAATTCCGGCGTAAAGATCCGTTCAATTGCCGCAGTGTCTTCGCCTGTCCGTGCCTCGCGGCCAAAGCCCAGCGCGTTTTTCGACATCTCGGCCGCACCAGCGTTTGACGTCATGATGATGATCACATTACGGAAATCCGTTGTCCGGCCATTGTGGTCGGTCAGTTTGCCGTGATCCATCACCTGCAACAGGATGTTGTAGACGTCAGGGTGCGCTTTCTCCATCTCGTCCAGCAGCAACACGCAATGCGGGTTCTGATCGACACCGTCAGTCAGCATACCGCCCTGATCAAAACCGACATACCCCGGAGGTGCGCCAATCAGGCGCGACACCGCGTGCTTTTCCATGTACTCGGACATGTCAAAGCGCATCAGTTCGACACCCAGTGTGTCGGCCAGTTGCTTGGCCACTTCTGTCTTGCCCACGCCCGTCGGCCCTGCAAACAGATAGTTGCCAATCGGCTTTTCAGGTTCGCGCAAACCGGCGCGCGCCAGTTTGATGGCCGATGACAGCGCCTCGATCGCCTGATCCTGACCAAAGACAACCCGCTTGAGCGATTTCTCAAGATCCTTGAGCACCTCTGCATCGTCCTTGGACACGTTCTTGGGCGGAATGCGGGCAATCTTGGCCACGACATCCTCGATCTCTTTGGCGCCAATCGTCTTGCGACGCTTGGATTCAGCAACCAGATGTTGGGCTGCACCCGCCTCGTCGATCACATCAATCGCCTTGTCTGGCAATTTGCGGTCGTTGATATAGCGCGCAGACAATTCAACCGCCGATTTGATGGCATCGGCTGTGTACTTGATGTGGTGATGCTCTTCGAAATAGGGCTTTAGGCCCTGCAAGATCTTGATCGCATCCGGTACTGAAGGTTCGTTCACGTCGATCTTCTGGAACCGGCGGGCAAGTGCGCGGTCTTTTTCAAAGTGTTGACGGAATTCCTTGTAGGTGGTGGACCCCATGCAGCGCAGCTTGCCACCCTGCAAGGCTGGTTTCAGCAGATTTGAGGCATCCATGGCACCGCCGGATGTTGCACCAGCCCCGATCACGGTATGAATCTCGTCGATAAACAGGACGGCATCCTTGTGATTTTCCATCTCGGTCATCACAGCTTTCAGCCGCTCTTCGAAATCGCCGCGATAGCGGGTGCCAGCAAGCAATGCGCCCATATCCAGCGAATAGATCGTCGCCTTGGACAGAACTTCTGGCGTTTCACCGTTGACGATCTTGAAGGCAAGGCCTTCAGCAATCGCGGTCTTGCCCACGCCCGGATCACCCACGAGAAGCGGGTTGTTCTTGCGGCGACGGCAAAGCACCTGAATGCAGCGTTCAACCTCGTGGGCGCGGCCGATCAGCGGATCAACGTCGCCTTTTGTGGCTTTGGCATTCAGATCGACGCAGTATTTTGCCAGCGCGCTTTCTTTGTCATCACCCTCGTTAGGTGTGACAGTCTCGGTCTCGTCGGACGATCCTGTGATCGGGCGCTGTTCGCCAAAGGCCGGATCTTTGGCAACGCCATGGGCGATGAAATTGACCGCGTCATAGCGGGTCATGTCCTGCTCTTGCAGGAAAAACGCCGCATTGCTTTCGCGTTCGGCAAAGATGGCGACAAGCACATTCGCGCCCGTGAGTTCACTGCGGCGGGAGGATTGCACATGGATCGCGGCGCGCTGGATCACGCGCTGGAACGCCGCCGTAGGCACAGCTTCAGAGCCTTCGACATCGGTCACCAATGTTGAAAGGTCATCTTCGATGAATTCCTCAAGGTCCTTGCGTAGTTCATCCAGATTGACCGAACAGGCGCGCATCACGCGGGCTGCATCGGGTTCATCGATCAACGCCAAAAGCAAATGCTCCAGCGTGGCAAGTTCATGGCGGCGTTCATTGGCAAGCGCCAGGGCGCCGTGAATGGACTGCTCTAATGTGGTCGAAAATGATGGCACCTGTCGTGCTCCTTCATATCGGGGGTCGATGCCTGCGTCGCACACACCAACCGTGGCCTCTTATCCTTAAGGTTTGGTTTTATTCGCCAACCTTCAAGGACTTTTTTCAATTTCGGCTTCACAATCTGCGTGATGCCTGTCTTTTGACCTGCTTTTGACCACGGTATCCCAACAACGCGGTCAAAACCTGTCTTTCCGGGAGCGTACTTCGGCAAAAACATCCACATCAGATGCGTCGGCCATGCCCAAAACGGCTTTCAAGTCCGGGTGATCTGCGCGCAAAAAGGGGTTTGTGCGCTTTTCCTCGGACAGGGAGGACGGAACCGTAAACTGCCCATTCTCGCGGGCAGCAGTGATCCGCTTGATACGTGACATAAGATCAGGATTGTCCGGGTCAAGGGATGCCGCGAAACGCGCGTTCGCAGCGGTGTATTCGTGGCCGGAACAGATCAGCGTTGTCTCGGGCAAGGCGCGCAGTTTTTGCATGCTTTGCCACATCTGCGCGGGCGTGCCTTCAAACAGGCGGCCACACCCCAAAGCCATCAGGCTGTCAGCCGTAAAGACCAGTCCTGCTGCGGGCAGGTGAAAGGCAATGTGGCCCACCGTATGACCCGATACATCCATCACATGCGCCGCCTCTGCGCAAACGGTGACGGTGTCACCATCAGCGACCGCCAGATCAAGATCAGGCAAACGATGCGCATCAGCCTTTGCGCCGATGACACGCGCAGAGCCGCGCAAGGCATCTACGGCGGCAATATGATCATCGTGATGATGGGTGATCAGGATATCGGTCAGGACCCAGCCGCGCGCGTCCAGTGCCGCTTGGATCGGGGCAGCCTCTGGCGCATCCACAAGGGCCGTTTCCTTGGTCTGGGCGTTGTGGATCAGAAATGCGTAGTTATCTGTACGGCAGGGCACAACCACCAATTCAACTGTCGAAGTCTTAACCATGGCAATGCCGTCCCGTCTTGTTATGCTGCCCCCATAGCTTTGCCCAAGGAGCCGCAAACCGCAATGCACCTCGACGTTCTGGATTTGCGAAATTTCTACTATCGCAGTGCGCTGGGGCGCGCGGCGCAAAAAGTGATCCGTGACGAATTGTGCAATATGTGGCCAGAGGCCAAGGGGCAGATGGTCGTGGGCTTCGGGTTTGCGCTGCCGCTTCTGCGCCCTTTCCTGAAAGACGCACGCCGTGTCATCGGGCTGATGCCGGGACCGCAGGGTGTTATGCCCTGGCCTGCGGATGGCAAGAACGTCAGCGTCCTGTGCGAGGATACACTCTGGCCCATCGAAACGGGCCATGTGGACAAGCTGGTCATGCTGCACGGGCTGGAAACGACTGAACAGCCTTCACTTTTGCTGGACGAGGCATGGCGCGTGCTTGGCCCGGGCGGGCGTGCTGTTTTTATCGTCCCGAACCGTGCAGGGCTTTGGTCGCGCTCGGATGCTACGCCTTTCGGGTACGGGCGGCCTTATTCTCTCAGCCAGCTCGAGGCGCAACTGCGGCGGCACCGATTCGTCACCGAGCGCACCTTGTCCGCATTGTATCAACCACCCTCGTCGCGCAAGATCTGGCGTAAATCGGCAGGGATGCTTGAAAAGATTGGGCACAGCATGCCCGTGGTGGCCGCTGGCGGCGTCTTGATTGTGGAAGTCAGCAAACAAATGGCGGCCCCAACACGGCCGGGGCTGACAGAAGCGGTGCGGAAACCTTTCAAGGCACTGGAAGGGATCGGAAAACCCGCGCCAAAGCCCGAACCAACGCCGACGCGGGTGATTGTCAGGGATGTCCCGGGCTAGAATTCTCTGCCAAGCACCAGCACCCAGACCTGTCGCGTACCGCGTCCGGCCTTTGCGAGCGCGAAATCCTTATAATACGGATTGATGTTGTTGGCCTGATGCCCCGCAGAGTTGACCCAAGATCGCAAAATCGCCTCTTCGTTAGGCTGGCCCCGTCCGATATTTTCGCCCACGCGCTGCCAGCGATAGCCCGCATCGGTCACCCGCGTGCCGACAGTCGACCCCGCGCTTCCCCGATGGCTCAGGAATCCGCCTGCGAGCATATCATCCGCTAGCCGTTGCGCAGCAACACCAAGCCTTGCATCGTATCTGACCGGACCTGCGCCATTTGCGTAACGCAGGCTGTTCAGCAAAGTGCCAAAAGACGTGTCAGGCACACCGCTGATGGCATCAAGCGAGCGCGCTGTCTCACCCGCGCTGCTCCCGCTGCTCCCACTGCAAGCCGTGAGGGCACAGAGCAAAAGCAGGGCAAGCACCGGTTTCATATGTGTACTCCGCAGCCATCGTAAGATGTGCTAGGCGGCAAGAGCATGGCGTGCAAGTACTTCCAATCTGGCGGCGGATGCGGGCAGAAAGACGCCGGCGGTTTCCTTCATCTGCGCCGCTGTCCGGCAGGGCACCTGCAGGCTGATGGCATTTCGGGGTCAGATTGCATGACTAGTCCTGTCGATTGGTATTTGCATCCGGTCGACAAATCCTCCTATGCAGATCATATGACCGATACCTTCGAAATCTTCCTTACAGCCACACCCGGACTGGACGCCGCCCTGCTGGCAGAGGCGCAGGAAAAGGGCTTTGCTGATGCTGTCATGACCCCCGGAGGTGTCACCTTCAACGGTACATGGGAAGATGTCTGGCGCGCCAACCTTGTGATGCGCGGGGCGACCCGTGTGCTGGTCCGCATCGGCAGCTTTATGGCGTTCCATCTGGCGCAACTTGACAAACGGTCACGCAAATTTCCGTGGGGCGATATCCTGCGGGCTGACGTGCCCTTGCGGGTCGAGGTGAGCACCTCGAAAAAATCACAGATCTATCATGCAGGGGCCGCAACACAACGGATCGAGACCGCGCTGAAAGACAGCCACGGCATGACCCTCAGTGCCGATGCACAGATCGTCATTAAGGTACGGATCGACGACAACCGCGTGACGATCAGCCTCGATACCTCGGGCGAAAGCCTGCACAAACGCGGGCACAAAGAGGCGGTGGGCAAAGCGCCCATGCGCGAAACGCTGGCGGCGCTGATGCTGCGCGAATGTGGTTATACGGGGGATGAGCCTGTACTGGACCCGATGTGCGGATCAGGTACATTCCTGATCGAAGCCGCCGAAATCGCGCTAGGTCTGAACCCCGGACGCAGCCGCAGCTTTGCCTTTGAACAGCTTGCAACCTTTGATGCGGACAAATGGAATGCCATGCGTAGGGTGGAACATGCCCACCGCCCCGATACGCCCCATTTCTATGGCAGCGACCGCGATGCCGGTGCCATCCGCATGAGCCGTGCCAACGTCGAACGGGCGGGTGTCAGCGACCTGATCACCTTTGCAAATCTTTCGGCCAGCGACGTGCAGCGCCCCCAAGGGCCGCCCGGCCTGATCCTCTGCAACCCGCCCTACGGCGGCCGGATCGGGAACCCCAAACTGCTCTATGGGCTTTATGCAAACCTTGGAACGACCCTTCGCGACAGGTTCGGCGGGTGGCGCGTTGGTCTGGTCACCAGCGAAACAGGATTGGCCAAGGCCACCGGCCTGCCCTTTAAACCCAAAGGAGCCGCAATTCCGCATGGCGGGTTGAAGGTCTGGCTTTTTCAAACCGGCCCTTTGTAGGTCGGGGTCTTCCCCGATTGTGCAAAGTAAGTGGGGGAAAACCCCGACCTACGGTTCCAACCTATACCCCAACCTCGACCCGCTTGAGCGTGATCCCCGCCGCCTGCATCGCTGTCGCGGCGATATCCACGGCTGTCAGCCCCGCATCCGCATACATCGCATCAGGCGCGGCATGGTCAATATAGCGGTCGGGCAACGTCATGGTCCGCACCTGACAGCGCCCGTCCAGCAACCCGTCATTGGCCAGATCATGCAGCACCATCGCGCCAAAGCCGCCTTGGGCGCCCTGTTCAACTGTCACCAAAGCCTTGTGATTGCGCAGCAATTGCCGGATCAGGGCGCGGTCCAGCGGTTTGGCGAAACGGGCGTCGGCGATTGTGGTCGAAACACCTTGGGCCGCCAGCTTTTCTGCCGCCTTCCGGCACTCTGCCAAATGCGCGCCAAAGGACAGGATCGCAATGTCGGACCCTTCCTGCACGATCCGGCCCTTGCCGATCTCGATGATCTCACCGCGTTCGGGCAACTCCAACCCGACCCCTTCGCCGCGCGGATAGCGGAAAGCGATGGGCCCTTCGTCATAGGCCGCAGCCGTGCGAACCATATGCATCAGTTCCAGTTCATCGCCCGCAGCCATCACCACCATATTGGGCAAGGCTGCCATATAGCCGATGTCAAATGCACCTGCATGGGTCGGTCCATCGGCGCCCACCAGCCCAGCACGGTCGATGGCAAAACGGACAGGCAGGTTTTGCAACGCGACATCATGGACGACCTGATCGTATCCGCGCTGGAGAAAGGTGGAATAGATGGCGCAGAAGGGCTTTAATCCGCTTGCGGCCATGCCAGCGGCAAATGTGACGCCATGCTGTTCCGCAATCCCAACATCAAAGACACGGTTCTTGAACCGCGCGCCCATGATATCGACACCGGTGCCCGATGGCATCGCCGCAGTCACGGCCACAATGCTGGGGTCATGCTGGGCTTCAACCGTTAGGCAGGTGCCAAAAATCTTTGTGTAACTCGGCGCATTCGGGCGCGATTTGGATTGCGCGCCGCTGACCACATCAAACTTGGACACGCCATGCCCGCGGTCGGCGCTGGTTTCCGCAGGGGCATAGCCTTTGCCTTTCCGCGTGCACACATGGATCAGGACAGGGCCGGTTGCGCGGGTGCGGGCCGCGCGCAGGACTGGGAGTAATTGCGACATGTCGTGGCCATCAATTGGGCCGACATAGGAAAAACCGAGCTCTTCGAACAGCGTGCCCGATCCGCCGGTCTGCATGCCGGTGACCAGATGCCGCGCACGGCGGGCATGGTCACGCAGCGGTCCGGGCAAGGCGGCCTCGAAGCCTTGGGCCATCTTGTGCAGCTCGCCCATGGGCGAGGCATAAAGGCCGGAAAGATATTTGGACATGGCACCGACCGGCGGTGCAATCGACATCTCGTTGTCGTTGAGAATCACGAACAGGCGGCGGCCTTCGGCGCCCGCATTGTTCATCGCCTCATAGGCCATCCCAGCACTGATCGACCCGTCACCGATGACTGCGATGGCATCACCCGTTGGCATCCCCATATCGCGGCCAACGGTGAACCCGAGGGCGGCAGAAATCGAAGTGCTGGAATGGGCTGCACCAAAAGGATCATGGATGCTTTCGGACCGTTTGGTAAAGCCGGACAGTCCGCCCTCCTGACGCAATGTCCGGATGCGGTCACGCCGTCCGGTCAAGACTTTATGCGGGTAACACTGGTGTCCGACATCGAAAATCAGTTTGTCACGGGGCGTGTCGAACACAGCGTGAATGGCAACAGTCAACTCGACCACACCCAGCGAAGACCCAAGATGACCACCCGTTTCCGACACCGCAGAAATGACCTCGGCGCGCACATCGTCCGCCAGATTGGCAATGGCTGTATCGTTCATGCGCCGGATATCGGCTGGGCCTGCAATAGAATCCAGAAAGGGTGTTTCAGGGCGGATAGTCATGACGTCACCTTTGTGTTAATAAAAAAGCGCCGCAAGTGGGTGGACCCGCTTGCGACGCTAGTCTCCTGTAGCCAACAGGAAGGGAACTGGGGTCAAGACCCCAATGACGGACTAGCCAGGGAGGGAAGTCCGACAGCGAAGAAACAGGCGGTGCGTCGCGCGCCGCCTGTTCCAATTTCGTCAGGCCTGCGCTGTGTCCCCGATCACTTCGATCGTCAAGGATGACGACCGGTTGATCGGATCAGGGGTCTGACGGCTTTCATCCGGCAAGGCACGTCCGATTCCGGCAATCACCGCAATCACGAACCAGACAGCCAGGACAAACACCGCAGCATAACCAGCGCCTTTGAGCATCAGATAGGTGATGTCAGCAGACAGCCGTGTCTTTTCGCTCATTTCGAGGATGTTTTCGCGTTCACTCATCATCTCTCTCCTTAGTTGACTGGGGCATAGCCGTGGACTTGCGCCCAGACAAACCAGTTGTCGACAACCGTGCCGGTCAGCAGGATCCCGATACCGCCTGTCAGCGGTGTCAGAACTGCAAACCACCACGCCCAGCGGTGGATACCTTCCATGGTGGCGTTAAAGCCCATGGTCCAGCGCCAGAACAATGCGGCACGCTCGGTCGCGGTACCGCGGTCTACGATCTGCTCGATCTCGCGCTCGCCGCCAAAGCGGCTTACGGCAAGGATCGTGGCACCGTGCATCGCAAACAGCAGGGCGGACCCATAAAGGAACGCAATGCTCAGCGCGTGGAACGGATTGTAGAACAGGTTGCCATATGTGATCGAAAACAGGTTCGTCCAGTCAAGGTGCGGGAAGATGCCGTAAGGCACGGCTTCCGACCATGACCCCATCAGAACAGGACGGATCAGACCCAGCACAAAGATCAGCCACAGCAGGGCGGCAAAAGCCCATGCCACATGCATCCCCATGCCCAGCGCCTTGGCGCGGGTATAGGTCCGCATCCACCACGCAGAGCACCCGATCAAGAAGAAGAAGCTGGCGATCAGCCACCATCCACCATCGTTGAGCGGGGCAAAGCCCAGTCCGTACTCCGGTCCCGGAGGCTCGAGCGCCAGCCAGAACAGATCGCGCATGAACACACCCGGGCTATAATCGACCTGCGCCCAGAAGTTCATGCCGATGATAAAGAACCACGCAGCAAAACCGATGACCGCAACCATGCCATAGGATCCAAGGTGAACCGGACCAATCTGGGCGTTGCCAAACAGACCGGCAAGGGTCGAGAAGCGGGTTCCAGTGGTGCGCTCGCGCATGGTGTCGGCGTCGGCGGCCACCCCCAATTCGGGTGGCCCCTGTACCTGAACCTGCGTGAAGATATTTTGATATTCAGCCATTTTTCATACCCTCCTACAGGTCTACCCACCAAGGCAGTTCATAGTACCAATCCCACCAGACGATCCATTCCTCGAACCAGACGGTGCCGGAAATCACGATACAGACCGCACTCCAGAAACCTGCACTCAGCGCAAGGAACAGGCCCAGACGGTGAATACCCAATGGCCCGATCGAATAGCCGATCAGATCACGGAAGTAGGTGTCTTCGTGGTCGGGCGACGTGATTGTCTTGCCCTTGCCCGGATTGACCGCTGACAGCACCAGTGAACCGTGCAGCGCAAGTGCAACTGCGGTGATCCAGAAGAAACTGATCGCAACCATATGGGCCGGATTGTAGTGGAAGTTGCCGTAGGCGTAGCCCACGTTATTCACCCAATCGAGGTGGCTGAAGATACCATACGGGAACGCATGGCCCCAGGCACCCAGCAAGACAGGGCGGATCACAACAAGTGTCACATAGGCAAAGATCGCCACTCCGAATGCAAAGGGCACATGATACC
>CAYGMX010000075.1:0-9929 GCA_964351055.1 uncultured Loktanella sp.
GATCTACACTGCAACCAATAAGATATAGATAATGAATTATCGATAATCGCTTGACTTGAAGTAAAGCACCCGCTTATCCTTTCAGAAATCAAGGCGAGAACACTGCAATCTGTCTGGGAGGACTTCATGAGTTTGGATGAAACAAAGGTGTTGGGGCAAAATCTTGGTTCTGACGAATTTCCTGTCACATGGCAGACAGGCGAGGATGGGCTTTTCTGGATCCTTGATGATCTACATTGTCCCAATCCACTGTCGCCAATGTTTTTCGATATAGGTGGGTGGTGGCTGACGTGTGACCACATGTTCCGCCGCTTCGGCACACCGTTCGCGAGCGACTGGGTCGCCAAGAATGTTAACGGCTATCTTTACACCGCAGCCTTGCCCGCTACTCCCGGCATCCATGTTGAGGCGACCGAGTACCAGAACCGCTATGTGCCAAGGGTTCCACAGGACCCGGAGTATGCCGCCAAGATCGGGCCATACCTTGGCAACGTGCTACCACATTACGCCGAGAATTTTCTCGATTGGTGGAACGATCGCATCCTGCCAGAGATGAAGACGAATTTTGCCTATATTGACGGTTTCGATAAAGAGGGCGCCAGCCTGACCGCGCTGGCAGTCTTGCTGGAGGACATGATCGACATTCATGACCGGCACTGGAAAATCCACTGGATGCTGAATTTTGCGCAGTTTTCTGCAACGATGGCCCTGAATGGTGCGATCGACGAATTCAAGCCCGATGCAGACCCTGCGCTGAAAGGACGGTTGCAAAGCTCTGTCGTGGACCGCAATTGGGACTCCGTCGAGGCACTTTGGCAGATGAAAGAGACCGTAAAGGCGAGCGATACACTGAGGACGGCCTTCAAAGGCGCTACAGCGAAGGACGTAATGGCCGCTATGGAGGGTTCTGACGAGGGCAGGGCGTTCATCAAGGATCGACTTGAGCCCTATTTGGAAGAATTTGGCCACAAGGCGCTATGGTCGCATGAAACGATGTTCCCGCTTTGGATGGAAAACCCAGCCCCTGCGATCGAGTCCATTCGTGGCTATGTGGTGTCGGATTACGATTATCCCAAGACAATCAAAGAAGTCAAAGACGATCTGAATGCTGCTATTGCAGAGTGCATGGAAGGCGTGAAGGACGAAGCTGCTGAAAAGCTGCGTGCCGCACTTGATCAGTCGCTGAAGATGAACCCGCTGACGCCGGATCATCACTTCTACATCGACCAGGGAACGAATGCGCGCCTGCGCACCGTCCTGATCGCCATTGGCAAGAAGTTGGTCGCGCATGATATTTTGGATGATCCCGAAGATATCATGTTCCTGCATTACAACGAACTGCGAGCGCTGGTCGGCGACAAGGATGCCTACGATGCGCGTGAGATTGTGTCGGACCGTCGCGACGACCATGAGGAAGCGACCGAAAAGCGGCCGCCTGACTGGCTTGGAACCGTGACGCAAGAGGCGCTTGATTTTCCCTATGCAGGTCTGTGGGGCTTCCCCGAGCGTTTTTATCGCAAGCCAGCGACCAAGGCCGGTGAAATCACGGGTCTTGCCGCTAGCCCTGGTGTGATCGAAGCCAAGGCGCGGGTCATCACCTCGCTTGATCAGTTCCATACGGTCAAAGAGGGCGAAATTCTGGTCTGCCGCATGACCAACCCTGCATGGGTGGTGCTGTTCACACAGATCTCTGGACTTGTAACGGATGCCGGCGGAACGACCTCCCACTCCGCCGTAGTGTCGCGCGAGTTCGGGTTGCCGGCCGTCGTCGGGACCTCTGTTGCAACCAAGGATATTAAGACGGGTGATACGCTGCGTGTAAATGGCACGACAGGTATCGTCGAAATCCTGAAGTGACGCACACCATCCTGCCGCATCGCCACCCCTTTGTTGGCGATGCAGCACACCCTCCTTTCCCTCATTGCAACCAAGGACTTCTTTGATGGCACCTCGCATGATAGATTTATCAATGCCGGTTCACGCCGAGATGAAACTGTTCCCGCGCATCGAAAAGCTGCGGATCGAGATGAAAGAATCCTGGAGCGCCTTCGCCGAAGGCATCGGTGCGACTGAATACGGCGAGGACCATTTGACAGCCCACTACGCGGTGACGCTCAGTGACCATGCCGGCACCCACATCGATGCGATCAAGCACATGGGTGACGAAAACTCGCCCGGGCCGGAAGGGATACCGCTTGAGTACTGCTTTGGGGACGGGGTCGTTCTGGATTTTCGTCACCTCGATTTTGGTTCTGCGATCACCGTCGATGATATGAAATTGGCTTTGGCCAAGATCGATTATACGCTCAAACCCCGCGATATCGTTCTGATCCGCACCGGAGCCTCTGAATATAACGACGAAGACCGGTATCTGACCGATCATGTCGGCATGTCCGCCGAGGCCACCAAGTGGCTCATTGATCATGACTGTCGGGTAACGGGGATCGATGCTCCAACCTATGACCCTCCGATTTGGGCCATGTTTGAGACCAAGAAATTCTGGCTTGCCCACAAAGTCATGCAAACAGACCCTTACTGGCACATCGAAAACCTCGTGAACCTCGGTGATCTTCCGCCGCATGGATTCAAACTTTCGGTGTTTCCGATCAAGTGGGTTGGTACAACAGGGGCCCCGGTTCGCGCTGTGGGAATGGTCGATGTCTGAATATGTTCTCTGGTTTGATGATCCGGCGTGCTGCAAAGTCGCCGACGCAGGCGGCAAGGGGGCAAGCCTTGCCTCCATGACCCAACAGAAACTCCCGGTGCCCGGAGGATTCGCTGTGCCTGCCGATGTCCTTGCAAAATGCGTCGATGCCGAAAAACTGCGTGACTACGCGCGCAACAAGGATCATGCAGCAGCGGTCAAGCTGGTTGAAGAGACCGCGACCGTGCCGCAGGAAGTGCTGGATGCATATGCCGAGCTTGGTGGTGGTATGGTTGCTGTGCGATCCTCTGCCAGTGCCGAGGATAGCGAAGCGGCCAGCTATGCGGGGCAGCAGGAAACATATCTTGAGGTGTCGGGGGCAGAGGACGTCCGCAAGCGGATCATTGATTGCTGGGCGTCGTTCTTTTCGGAACGTGCGATCTTTTATCGTGGCGAGATGGGCTCGCTAGAAGACCTGCGCATGGCCGTAGTCATTCAAAAGATGGTCGATGCCGAAAAGGCTGGCGTGGCCTTCTCCAATCACCCCATCAGCCGCCGCAAGGATCGGATGATGATCGAGGCGGTGCTTGGTCTGGGCGAACAGGTCGTATCTGGCGAGGTGACGCCGGACCAGTACATCGTTGATCGCAAAGGTCGTGAGAAGAAATCGCAAACCCCGCATGGCGGTGTTCTGACCGTGGCTGAGTTGGCCCGGATTTCCGAACTCGCGGTGCTGTTGGAAGCACACTACGGCAAACCGCAAGACATTGAATGGGCAATCTATCAACAGGATGTCTTTCTGCTGCAATCCCGACCTATCACCGCGTAAACGAGAAATGATGGTGGTCAGCGTGATCGCCGCAAACTTGAAAATTATCACCAAGCTGCCCAAAGGGCGAACAACTGAAGAGACCCGAAGAATGACAATCCTGAAATTCATGGCAGCCGCAGCACTGGTGTGCACCCCGCTGATGTCAATGGCAGAAGCACACGCCCGCGCATTGCCGCCCCTCGTCATGCAACCTAATGCCGAACGTGTCACGTTTGAACATATCGACGCGCTGAATGCCTGCGACTGGGATCGCCTGATGGCGCAGTACCCAGAAGAAGTGTTGTTTATCCTGCCCAATGGCGTCTGGGTCGAAGGCAGAGCGGCAATCGGTGACGTCTTCACCGGCTTCTGCACATCGCGCGAAGACGGCGGCTTTCTGGGCGCCACCTTTATCGCAGAAAAGGTCAAGACAATTGGTGATACTGTGAATGTCTCCTGGCGGGTCGAGGCCGATTGGCTTGCCGAGCCCTACAAGGGCGCGGACGCCTATGTCACCCGCGACGGGTTGATGTACGTCCAGGTCACGACCTTCAATCCCGCGGACATGGTGTTCGCTGAATAAAGCCGCTCGCCGGGGCCGCTCATAAGGCCTCGGCAAAAAAACAACGCAAAGGACACTGCCAAAGATGTTGATGATCGACGCCATCTTTATAGGCCTGCTCGAAGCCTCGCCGCTGATCCTTGCAGCGATGGGCTTCACGCTGATCTTCTATCTCAATGGCTTCATGAACATCGCCTATGCGGAAAGCATCACCTTTGGTGCCTATTTTGCTGTTCTTTTCAACGTAGTGTTGGGCGCGCATTTTTACATGGCCATTGTGCCATCCATGCTTATGTCGGGTTGCTTGAGTGTGGCGGTCTACCTCACCATCTTTAGACCTGCGCTGAACCGCGGTGTCGGGCCGACAGAGATGATTATCCTGTCCGTTGGGGTGTCGTTTATGCTGCGCTATGGGCTGATCCTTGCAGTGGGCCCCGAGAACCTGTTCTTGAACGAACCAGAAATTACTTATATGCAATTCATGGGGATGGGCGCTACGAACCTGCAGCTTGTGGCATTGGCACTCGTCTTCCTAGGCGCAGGTATCCTGTACTGGATGATCTACAATACCGGGCTGGGCGAACAGATGCGCGGGCTTGCCAACAACCACGACCTTGCGATGGCTAGCGGGATAAATCCGCACCGGACATCGGTCGCGATCTGGTTCATCGCGGGCTGTGCAGGTGGGCTTTCGGGTGTCTTTTCAGGGGTCTTTGCGCAGGTCACACCTTACATGGGTTGGAATGTTATTCTGATCACAATGCTGGTCACAATCGTGGCCGGGATCGGTAGCGTGCGGGGGGCCGTCGTGGCCGCTGTGGTCGCAGGCATTCTGACCGCCTTCATCACATTGGTGACAAAACCGCTTTATGCCGAGGTGGCATTGCTGCTGGCCTTTATCGGTGTTTTGACATTCCGCGGCGCGAGGACAGCTTAATGGATTATCTCATTTTCTCGTTCTCACTCATGCTCGTCTACATTGGTCTGGCGCAGCTGCTGCACGTACAGTTTGGCCTGCTGGGCATTCCGAATTTCGGTGTCGTCGGTTTCTGGGGTTTGGGCCTTTACGGGACTGGCGTGCTTTATGTCAGCTACTCAGTCCCACTGGTGTTCGCAATCGCTCTGGCGTCGCTTTTCACGGCGGCCGTGGCCTATGTGCTGTCGTATCTGATCCTGCAAAGGAGCGGGCAGGCGATACTCGCCGGGACACTCGCATTCGCGGCAATTGTGGCCACTTTGATCGTTACCGAAAAAGACATCACCGGCGGTGTGCAGGGGTTGGGGACAATCGGTTTCCCCTTTGCTTTTCTTGCATCGCGCAACGTGGTTTACTTCGCCTTGCTGATGGCCGTCGTGATCTTTTTGATCTGGATTTCGGCCAAACTGCGCGACAGCCGCATGGGCCGAACCTTGGTCGCGATCCGCGATAACGAAGAACTGGCCGCCAGCCTTGGAAAAGACACCGCCGGCACCAAGCGAATGGTTTTTGTATGGACATGTGCGTTGATGGGCCTGTTGGGTGGTCTGACCGCCCCGCTACACCAGTTCCTTGTGCCATATTTGCTTGCGCCGTCACTGACATTTGCGGTCTGGATCGCACTTGTTCTGGGCGGCAAGGGCCATAACCTTGGCGCCATGGTAGGCGTGTTCGCAACCTTCGGCCTGTTCGATATCCTGATCGAGACCTATGCACCTGTGCCTGCCGAACAGGCGATCCTGCTACCAAATTTCAAGCTGTTTTGCTACGGCGTTTTGCTGGTCATGATCATCATGTTCCGCCCCGCCGGGATGTTAGGCGTTGATGGCCCGCGCACCCGTGCACGGCCTTTTGCAGCACCCACTGGCGATGCTTCGGTCAAGGAGGGTTGAACGATGAAACTTGAAGCGAGCAATCTGACCAAAGCCTACCACCAGCATGAAGTGGTCAATATCAAAAAGGTCGCCTTTGGTGCGAAAGGGCTTGAAGGTCTGATCGGTCCGAACGGGGCCGGCAAAAGCACGCTGATGGGTCTTTTGACCCGCCGGATCGCGCCCACGAGCGGTGAAATCCGCTTGGATACTGGCGACGGCGTCAAGAACCTTAACCCGCTGAAATCCCATGAGGTCGCCCGGATCGGGCTGATCAAGACCAATCAACGGATCCAGGGCTTTGACAGTCTGAGCATTCGCGATTCATTGCGGCTGGCTGTCACGCCGCCCAAGGCAGAAGGCTTCATGAGCATCTTTGCAGGCGAGCGTGATCCTGAGGATGTCGAAGAACGCGTGTCGCGCTTGATTGAGGCGTTCCCTTTCACCGACCGGAGCGGGTATGCCCGATCGGGTGGTGAAAAGAAGCTGCTTGATATCCTGCGCTGCCTGATTGCCGAGCCAAAGCTCTTGTTGATGGACGAACCCACGGCAGGCTTGCCAGAGGACATCACCCGCACAGTCATGGACATGGTCCGTGAAAAGGTTGCCAGCGGCGTGATGCGTGTGGTTGTGGTTGAACATGATCTGCCGCTGATCTGGGAGTACTGCGATTACGTTCACTTTCTGTCCGAGGGCAGCATCCTTTTCGAAGGCGAGCCTGAAGAAGTGAAGTCGAACCGCGTCGTCGCTGAAAAGTATATGGGGGTATAGACCATGTTTGATGTTCAAGGCCTGCAAAGCGGTTATGGCGAAATGTCGGTCCTGAAGGGACTGACATTTTCGGTCAAGGACGAGATTTTCGCAGTCTTGGGTGCCAATGGGGCCGGTAAAACCACCTTGCTGAAGACACTAGCACGGCTTCTGCCACTGCAAGCTGGCAGTTTGTCTTTGAACGGCGCCGACGTGTCCAAGTCGCCTGCCTATACGATGCCGGCTGCCGGTGTCGCCTATGTGCCGCAAGAAGGAAATGTCTTTCCCGACCTGTCGGTGCAGGAAAACCTGTCGATCGGCGGGCGCACCGGACATCGGTCCAAGGCGGAAAAGCTGGATGAGGTGTTCACACTGTTCCCGCGCTTGAAGGAGCGTCGCGGCCAGGCCGCAGGCTCGCTCTCGGGTGGCGAAGGCCAGATGCTCGCAGTGGCGCGCGCCTTGATGCAGGACCCCAAGGTGCTGCTCTTGGACGAGCCGTCAGCGGGTTTATCGCCGCTCTTCGTGGACACGTTGTTTTCCAGTATCGCCGAAACTCGGAAAGAAAAAGGGCTGACCATTGTTTTGGCCGAACAAAACGCCGTCAAGACGCTCGAAATAGCGGACCGTGTGATGGTGCTGTCTTTGGGTGAAATGCATCTGCTGCGCCCGCGCTCTGAACTCAAAATGAGCGATATCACTGCCGCCTATCATATTTGAACTGACAACAACTAGACAACGGAGGAGAGAACAATGAAACACACTAGATTGACAATTGCAGGGGCCGCGACCCTGATCGCAGGATTAGGGGTGACAAACCCGGCCATGGCCGAAGAAGAGATCGTGGTAGGCCATCTGACCTATCACACAGGTGAATTCGGTGCTTTTGGCCCGTTCTTTGACGGGGTCGCCGAAATGGTCCTGTCAAAGATCAACCAAGACCCGCCATTGGGCATGCCACTACGGGCTATTCACCAGGATATCGGTACAGTCGGCGAAGCGCGTGCCGCACGCAAGCTTGTCGATAGCGACGGCGTTCAGATGTTGTTGAACCCGGCGCACAGCTATCTGTCGTACCGTGAATTCATGCTTGAAAAGGTGGCCGAACAGGGCCTGCCGATCATGCCGTCGGTGCATGGTGGTGCCATCGAAGGCACTATCGGTGGTGTGGCTGAAGAGCCTATTTTCCGGGGCTCACCACTAGATACGGCAAACGGAACTGCAGCTCTTTTGCACGTGCGTGACGCTGGCAAGAAGAACGTTGTGATCATCGCGACAGAGGTGTCAGGCTCGCAGCTCCAGAAAGAGGCGGCAATTCGCACAGCAGAAGCTATCGGTTTCGAAGTGCTGGGCGATTTCGACATTCAGGCGGGCGAAAGCAACTATCGCTCTGTCGTGGCGCGGATTGCACGACTGAATCCCGAAGCGGTGGTGATGTTCTCGTCCCCACAGGCGGGTGGCAGCTTTGTAAAGAACGCGGCTGAATCGGGCAACTCCTGGTATATCGTCGGGTCTGGCGAATGGCAGGAAACCGAATTCTACGAGACCGCTACGCAAAGCGCGCTGGATCAGCATGAAGCCGTGGTTATTGCGGCCAACTCGCACAGCGACAACCCGGCGTTTGAGCCCTACATGGCGTTTGCCAATGCTTCTCAGTGGATCGACGATATCGGCGATCCAGCCAACTCTTATGCGATCCAGTACTATGACCTCTTGGTCGCATCGGCACTGGCCATAGAGAAGGCGGGCGAACTGAACACTACCAGTTGGACCCAGGCAATGTACGATGTCACCGGTGGGGACGGCGAGAAAGTCTATTCGTACGAAGACGGTCTGGCCGCAATCCGTGCGGGTCGGGAGATCAACTACGACGGTGTCACCGGGACCATGGAATATACCAACACTGGTATTGTCTCAGGCCTCTTTGGTATCTTCGAGTGGCAGCCTGATGGCACGCTGAGCCAGATCGGCAGCGTCGATGGTGATGCCGTGCTGGCACTCGAAGCGATGTAACAACAACCTCCGGGCCGGTTTTGACCGGCCCGGATTCTTTTGTAAGGAGGCAGGACAATGGATATCAGATGGTACGGGCATGCAAGTTTCCGTTTGCAGCCCGAAGCGGGGCCTACGATCATAACAGATCCTTATCTGCCAGAACTTGTCGGATACACCGCGATCCCAGACAAAGCCGATCTTGTCGTGATGTCGAGCGCCAATGACGATGGCCATTGCCGCGAAGACTTGGTGCCCGGTCAACATGACGTGCTGAACGCGCTTGATGTGGTCGCTGCGGGTGGTTCGAAAACAGTTAAAGGCATCGATTTCACGGCCATGGGTGCGATGGAGTGGGAACATCACCCCTACCATGATGTCCCCGGCCAAAACGCGATGTACCGGTTTGAACTGGACGGTATCAGGATCGCGCATATGGGGGACGTCGGAAATCGCCTGACGCCCGAACAGATGGAATTTTATGAGGACGTTGATGTGTTGCTGGCCCTGACTGGTGCCGCGCTGACCATCAAACTGCCCGACCTGATGGAAATGGTTCACCGGATGCAACCCAAGCTAGTGATTCCGATGCATTACCGGACGCTGACCTACAAAGGGCGCCGGGGTGCCTGGATCGAAGATTTCCTGCTGAATTTCCATGATGAACAGATCGACTATGCATTCGGCTATGATGCCACGATCACCAAAGACATGATCCCTGCAGAGACGCGGGTTCTTGTGTTGGATTATTACCGCTAGACCCCCTTAGGGTGGGACTGGTCATGCGACCGATGCAGATAAGGGCCACTGATGAAGCCATTCGACTATCTAAGGCCCACGACCTTGGCAGAGGCCTGTGCGGCTTGGGCTGACCACGATCGCGACAGACGGCTTTTGTCTGGTGGTACCGATCTGACGGTCGGATTGCGGCATGGTCATCTGACAACGGATGTTGTGATTGACCTGAAACGTGTCGTCGATCTTCAGCCTTATATCGGTGCCGATGCTGGAATGCTGCGCGTATCTGCGGGCACGACGATGTCCGCGCTCGCGGCCTATCTGGACCGCGAGGGTCTATTTCCAGCCCTGCGCGATGCGGCAAATGTAGTAGGATCCATCCAGATCCGCAATCGTGCGACGCTGGCAGGCAATATCTGCAACGCTTCTCCTGCGGCGGATACCGTGCCAGTGCTGGCCGCATTGGGAAGCGCAGTTGAGGTCAGCGGGCCGAACGGCACACGGTGGGTCGCGGTGGCAGACTTTATTCTTGGCAACCGGAAAATCGACTTGAGGCGCGGCGAAATCGTGGTGGCTGTAACCATTCC
>CAYGMX010000076.1:0-9767 GCA_964351055.1 uncultured Loktanella sp.
TTCAATTCCGGCCGCAGATAATCGACCAGCGCGACAGACAGGGTTGACCCGTAAAAATCGCCCTTGAAGTCGAAGATGAAGGTTTCGCAGTTCGGGATGTTCTCACCGAACATCGGGCGCACGCCAATGGACGCAGCGCCATCGTAGCTGCCCTTGTGCGGACCATCCAGAACATCGACCTTGACCGCATACACGCCGAATTTGGGGGGGTGCAGCCCTGTGATCGACATATTCGCGGTAGGATAACCCAATTCGCGGCCGCGCTGGTCCCCGCGGATCACTTCGCCCACGATCCGGTGCCAGTGGCCCAGCATCGCGGCGGCATCGCGCGGTTTGCCATCGGTAAGTGCCTGCCGGATCGCGGTCGAGGACACATTGGCGGTGTCGATCACAACGATCGGGGCGATGGTAACACCGAATCCCATCTCGGCGCCGAAGGCTTGCAGGTCTTGCACGGTTCCTGCACGGTCCTTGCCAAAACAGAAGTCAGCCCCGACAACCACATGCTTCAGCCCCAGTTGATCGCAAATGATAGTCTGTGCAAAGGCGCGGGGGGTCAGGCTGGCGAGGGCCTTGTTAAAGGGCACTTCAAACAGCTTTTCGACACCCAGCTTGGCAAGGCGGTTCGCTCTGGCTTCGGCGTTCATCAGCCGGAACGGGGTCGGGTCCTTGGAAAAATAGCTGCGCGGGTGCGGCTCAAAGGTCATGATCCCCAATGGTGCGCCGATGGCCTTGGCCGCATCTCGCGTCAGGTCGATAACGGCCCTGTGGCCGATGTGGACACCGTCAAAATTACCAATCGCCGCAGCAGCGCCGCGCTCCTTTGGGTCCATGAAAACGGTGTCTCGAATAATGCGCATGGCACTGCCTAGCGCGGCAGGAAGGGGGGTGCAAGATTAGTCGAATTTCCGCGACGGGGCGAGGACGGTCGCGTCGCCGACCAGCACCTTCTTGTCGTTGACGATGCAGCGTGTGTTCATCGTCACGCGTCGCCGCGAATGGTCGATATCGGTGACCTCGACCTCGGCCAGCACCATGTCACCGGGGCGGACAGGGGCAAGGAATTTCAGGCTTTGGCCCAGATAGACCGTGCCATGACCGGGCAGTTGTTCCCCGATCACTGCGCTGACAAGACCGGCGGTCAGCATCCCATGCGCGATACGCCCGCCAAAGATCGTGTCCTGTGCATAGTCTTCGTCAAGGTGGACAGGGTTACGGTCGGTCGAAACCTCGGCGAACATTTCGATATCGCGGTCGGTAATCACCTTGCGGAGCGACCGGACCATGCCGATTTCGATATCTTCGATGCAGATCGTTCCGCGAGGGGCGTTATCCAGCATGTCAGGCTCCATTAGGTAACAAAAATTCCGGTATCATCACGATATTGAAATTTTATTACTTTGCGAACGCAGAAAGATCAAGTGATTCCTGTCAGCGCAAGTGCCCGATTGTATAGCGCGTGCCAATTTGTTGCGTATTCAGGTAATTCTGTAACGCCTCTGGGTCCGGCTGGTGCACGGTCCGCGTTTCCGCAGCCGCCAGACCGCCGGAAATGAACAGGGCATCAAGGTCTTCTTGCAGTGCGCCCAGAATATCGGTGCCGATCCCATCCCCGATCGCGATGATGCGCGGGTCCGAAGGCACCTTGTTCAAGGCATCCAGCCTGCGGCGCGCAAGATCATAGATCGGCGGGTGCGGTTTGCCGAAATAGAGGCTCTCGCCACCCATCTCGGTATAAAGTGCGGCCAGCGCACCGGCACACCATTCGCGCACCTCGCCCCTGTCCACAATGATATCGGGGTTGGCGCAAAGCAGCTTGAGCCCTTTGGTCTTGGCATAAAGGAATTCAGGACGGTTCACGGCCACATCGGCCAAAGGATCGAACGGGCCGCAGCAAACGATGCCTTCGGCCTCTTCCAATGGGACCTTTTGGATATTGGCCGGATTGTCGATGATTTTCAGCGGCTTGAAAAAGTCGTCATCGCGCGGGCTTTCGCCCATGAACCAGACTTTTTCGCCGACGATTCCGCGAAACATCGCAGCACGTGCGCTGTCGCCAGATGTGGCGATTGCATCCCATGCATCATCCGGCACGCCCAACCCGTTGATCTGGCGCGCGACCGAATCCCAGGGGCGGGGCGAGTTGGTGACAAGAACCACGACCCCGCCCTGCGCGCGATATTTTTGCATGGCGGCCACCGCTTCGGGCAAGGCGCGGACGCCGTTGTGCATGCAGCCCCAAAGGTCCACGAAAGCAGCGTCATATTGCCCCGAGATGTTCTCGAAGCGGTCGATGATCTGGGTCATGAGGTCGCCTTTGTGCCGGTGCTTCAGAGTTTGAGCGCGGGGATGATCTGTTTCTTGCGGCTCATCACGCCGGGCAGAACCACGGTGTCGCCCTCGACTTTGGTGTCGAATGATTTTTCGGCCACTGTCTTGGTCAGGTCGTTGGGGATCAGCATGGTTGCTTCTTCCTTGATGATGTCCACCACGAACAGCAGGACCTCGTCAACCTTGTCTTCCTTGGCGACTTTGGGCATGGCTTCCATCAGCGATGCCTTGCGGTCCAGCACCACCTTGGGCGCTGTGGTTTCCAGCACAGAGACGCGGAATTTCTTGCCGCCGACTTCGTATTCCTTGCTGTCCATGCGCAGCAGCTCGGCATCTGAGAAGGCGGAAATATCGGATTTTGCTTCGAACATTTCGCCTGCATAGGTTTCGATGTCGACGCCGAGGTCCTTTGCCAGCGCCTCTGCGGTGTTTTTGTCCATTTCGGTCGTCGTGGGAGACCGGAAGGCCAGCGTATCCGACAGGATGCATGACAGCATCAGACCTTTGATCCCTTCGGGCATATGTCCTGCATGTTCGCCCATCATCTGGTGCATGATCGTGGCGGTGCAGGCCAAAGGCCGGATGGTGATGTTGATCGGCTTTCTGGTTTGCAGGCCGCCAACCAAAAGGTGATGGTCGATGATCGCAAGAATATCGGCATTGTTGATATTGGCAGGCAGTTCGGCAGGGTTGTTGGTGTCGACGATCACGCAGGACTGGCCGTCTTCGACATCGGCAATCACTTCGGGCAGGTCAAAGCCCCAGCGCTTGGCAACAAACTGCGCTTCGGTATTGGGGGTGCCCAGCAGTGCTGCTTTGGCTTCGATCCCAGTGTGGTTGAGGAACCATTCCCAGATCAGCGGGGAACCGGTACTGTCGGTGTCGGGGGATTTATGGCCAAAAACGAGCGTTGTCATGCGGATCACTTTCCATCGGGGGTCAGGTTTGGCCCGTATATAAGAGCGTGCAGGACCGCTGTCACCCCATGGCTTTACAAAGGTTGCAGGGGGGGGCGCTGCCCCCGGCGCGCTGCGCCTCCCCCGAGGTATTTGGGAACAAAAGAAGCGCAAAGCGCGCGAGCATCTGGGAAATCACCTGGTATTTTGCCGCATGACTTGGTGGTTCTGGGCGGCGGGGGCTTGCGTCGGGTCCGGTTTTGGATTTGCTTTGGCAAAGCAGGAGACCGGACATGCCGCGCGAGGCCGACCTATACCCCCCCATCAAGGCCTATTTCCAGCGGCAGGGCTATGACGTGAAAGGTGAGGTGGGGGCGGCCGACGTTGTAGCCCGCAAGGGTGATGATCTTGTCGTCGTCGAACTCAAGACAGGATTTTCACTGGCGCTCTTCCATCAGGGGGTAGAGCGGCTCGCGGTGACGGATCACGTCTATTTGGCGGTGCCTGCCGGTGGACAGGCCAAAGCGCTGAAAGCCAATGTCAGACTGGCGCGCCGTGCGGGTCTGGGCGTGATAACCGTACGTTTGCGCGACGGGTTTGTCGAGGTGCTCGCCGATCCGGGGCCCTATGCCGCACGCGCATTGCAGAAAAAGAAGGCGCGGCTCTTGCGGGCCTTTGACCGGTTGCAAGGTGATCCGAACGCGGGTGGTGCCACGCGGCACGGGATCGTGACCGGTTACCGGCAGGACGCGCTGCGTTGCGCACGATTTCTGGCGGTCCATGGTCCTTCGCAAGGGGCCAAGGTCAAGGCTTGGGCCGAAGTGCCGCAGGCCACGCGGATAATGGCGGATGACCATTATGGCTGGTTTGTCCGTGTCTCGCGGGGGATCTATGATCTGACGGATCAGGGGCGGCGGGGGCTTGACGACTTTGGTGACATCTAGGGCACGCGTGTCACTGTCCAGCCAGTGTCTTCCAGAAGTTGCAGGATGCCCTGATCCCCGATCAGGTGGGCGGCACCCACTGCCACCACAACTGCGTCATGTGACTTTGCCGCGTCTTCGATGACCGGAATCCAGTTCCGGTTGCGCTGGTCCAGCAGTGCCACTTGCATCTCGTTGAACATGGCACTGCTTTCCGATGCTGTCAGTTCGGGAATATCTGACATGGCCAAACGCGACATTTCCCACAGCCGCCCCACGTCTTCGGCAAAATAGCGATCAAGCATTGCGACGAACATCTGCTGCTGCAACTCTGGCGCAAACAGATTGAGGCGCAGCATATCGACCTGTTCCTCTATGCTGTCGCTTTGGAAAATGTCGAAGAGAGTTGTATAGGGCTCCAGTGCCTGCAGCGGGATACCTGCTGCGGTCGCATCGTCCGAGATCATATGATCGAGACCACGTGCCCCTGCGACCATATCCGCCATCGCGCAATTGGGGATGGCGAGTAGCAGTGACAGGTACCAAGGCTGCATCTGGGCTGCCATGAAGCCCGGGATACCCCGGTCGTTCGCGGCATCGGCGATCAGGCGCCATGTTGTCTCGTCCAGCAGGTCAGGCAGCGTCGGCCCATCCACGATGAAAATCCGGCCGGGGTCTGTGACCATCAGTTCTTGCAACTGCGCCTCTTCTTCAGGCGTGGCTTCGAGCAGGACCAGATCGGATTGCGCGACTGCCTGCGATACCTTGGCCCGGATTTCCTCGAGCCTTGGATCGTAGATATGCATGGTTCCGACGATCGTCAGTGTCGTTGTCTCTTGCGTCGCAGTCCAGACCAAGCCCTCGGCAAAGGGCATGGATGCAACAGCGTTAGTCAGTTCGGCCTGTCTTTGGGGGGTCAGTTGATCAAGATAGCTTTCACCGACGCACTGCGCCGCGGCAGGAAGGCCCAGCATGACAGACAGACAGGTGACGGCGGCGCGGAAGACCATTGTGCGTCCTTTGCAAATAAGCTTGGACCACCATCTAAGGGCTCAGGTGCCGTAGTCCAATCCTTTGGCGCTGTTTTTGGCCTGCGCTGACAGACCGGGCTGTCTGAAAGAGCGCGCGATGCTTGTGATTTGCGCCGATCTTGTGACTTGTCAAAGCAAGGCTCTTGAAAAGGCTGGGTTTTCTTTGAAATGGGATTTGCACCGTAGCACAGACTGAGCCTGACTCAACCCAGAGGCTTAACCACCTTAGGTGAAAAACAGGCAAATCATGCCGACGCTGCCACCAACAAGCATAAGCGTCACTTCACCGCCTAAAGTACTGATAATACGCCCCAAAACTTCACCATCATTACTGTGCAGAATGTTTACTAGATGGTAGATATTGCCCAGACCGGACAATTTCAATAGATTTTTCAGGTTTTTTGTTGCGAAAAGGCAAGGGCGTCAGGGTCGAGGATGACTATTTTTTGCCGTGCCGACTTGATGACACCCCGTTTGGTCAACTTGCTGATGGATCGGCTCACCATCTCGCGGTTGGCCCCTATTGTGCTCGCGATCTCTGCGTGCGTGGGTGCGTCCTCGATGGTCGCGCCATGGTTGAGTTTGTTGTGCTCCGCGGCGAGCCGCAAGAGATAGTTCGCGACCCTTTCGTCGACCGAAAGTGTCGTCATTTCCATGTTCCGTTGTGTCAGCGTTCTTATCCTTGCAATCAGACTGTGGGTTACTCTTTCGCGGATGAGCGGGACTTCGTTGAAGAGTTGCAGAAAGCTGTTGCGCTTCATCGCGAGCACATGGGCCTCTGTCTTGGCAACAACCGCGAGTGACCGTTTCTGGCCATCGAGTGCGGCAAGTTCTCCAAAGTAGGCGCCGACCGGAAAGCGCGAGAAAACGATCTCGCGTCCTTTTGTTGTCCAAAAAACCGCAAGGAGCGACCCAGAGAGGAGAAAGTAAAGATCGCAGGACGCATCTTCCTGATCAAAGATTGTCTGCCATGCCGCCAACCTTTGTTCGCTGACGTTCAACGCGATATTGGCAAGGTCGGCGGGCTTCAGATCCGCGAACAATGGCAGATCATAGCTGAGAAGCGTTTCTGGTGTCATGCTTGCGCAAGCAGTTCTTTGGCCAGGAAAATTTCTGGCGGTTGCGCGCGTGCATCAAAGCTTTCTACGGTGGCTCTGATCGTCGATGCTTTTGTCAGGCCATGGCGGAACTGATCCAGTCGCGCCCGCAAGAGCCAGAGCTTTGCGCTTTGAGCCGCTGCGAGGTTCGCCGCCTTTTCGAGTGCATGCGCGGCATCATCAACCCGCCCCGTGTGCAGGCAGACAGTCGCATGCAGCCGCAGGACTTCGGGAAACCAGCAGTGCAGCCCGTTTGCTTGGTTCTCGAAGACAGCATGGGATGACACCTGATAGGCCTCTTCTCCCTTTTCATGCTTCAGCAAAGCCAGCGCATAATGCGCCCGAAAGTAGGGCAGCCCGATGTTGGACCCGATTGTTTGGAGCGCCGTGTTGACCTGATTGAAACTCTCCAGACCTTCTGTGCTGTCGCTTTGCGTCGGGTCCATCACGTGCAGCCATGCCGCACCGGTTACCTGCCAGAATGTCGCGGATTGCACATGCGCGATCTCCAGCCCTTTCCGGCAACGGGCAATGGCCACATCAGTGTCACCCGCATAGTAAAGCGGCACCGCGCCCCAGATTTGCGCGTAGGGCAGCATGACCGGAATGTTCAGCCGCGTCTGGTGTGCATCGGATGCCGCACTCAGGTCAGCGACAAGATGCGTATCTCCGCAGATCGCGCGCCCGACAGCTTCGAACATTTGTGTCGCCGCCAAGGGATCGACCCCATATTTGGAAATCATCGCCCCGTGTCTGGCAATGTCGTAGATGTCGCAAAGCGTGGCAAACCCTTTGAATTGTGAGTCAAAATTACCGGTGTAGAAATGCAGTGACGTATCGACGTTGATCGAGGCAAGCCTGAGTTCGCTGTTGGTTTCTTCCGCTGACACCGACGCTGCAGCGGCGCGAAGCAGGGCGCTGAAGTGATCAGAGCCCGCTTTGTCGCCAGCCAGGATAGCGTGGGTAAAGCTGCCATAGAATGCGGGGCCGTTTGCGGCGGTAAATGCGTTTTGTCCCGCGGTCAGTCTGGCCACATGTGCGAACGCGTCCTTGACAGGCTGCGCCGTAAAGCCTTGGGTGTGCATCCGGACAGACCCGAGCGCCGTGTAGCAGGCAATTTCCAGCGCACGGACATCTACACCCTCAGGGGCCTGCCGGCATAGCGATATTGCTGCAAGAACATGCGCCTCTGAATCGTCAAAAGCACCTTGGAAAAGCGCCCATTGGCTCACGTCCAGATAGCTCTGGATCGCTGGGATATGCTGTTGCGACAGGCTGAGGTGATCGGTGAGCAGCGCAGGGTCGCGCATCACGGCATCGGCATGATGTGCTTGCAGATGTGCCGCGATCTTGCCGTGGTAGGCGATGCGTGTCTGGCGCAACATCCCCTGATAGGCCGCTTCATGCAGCAAAGCATGTGAAAAGGCCCAAGTGGTTGGCCCTGTCTGTTGCAGAATGTTCTGCGTGCAGGCCTTTGCCAGATGCGGCTTGAGTGGTGCGTGTTCTGCCGCGATGGCATTCAGCATCTCAAGGTCAAAGCTGCCACCGATGATCGCGGCGCATTGCAGAACAGGCTTTGACGGGCCCATCGCGTCGATCTGTTCTGCCAGCAGGTCCATCAGACTGTCGGGAACCGTCGCTGGCGGCCCTTCGTCAGTGGTGCCGCGCTTGGACAGTTGTTCGATGAACAAAGGAATTCCGGCCGCTCGTGTCAAGAGTGCCATGCGCTGGTTGGCCGCTGTTTGTCCTTGCGACAACCTGTCGAGCATCATTCCGGCATGGGTATCATCAAGCACATCAAGCGGGATCAGCGTCACGTTCAGATGCCCCAGATACTTTGAGATTTTTGTGTCTTCGCGGCTGGTCATCAGGATCTTGTACTTCGCGGCTTCCGCGGACTGCAGAAGATGCTGCAATACGCCAAAGCTGGCGTTATCAAGCCAGTGCAAGTCTTCGAAAACCAGCAGACCGTCTGCCTGTACAGACTGGATTGCATGCCACAGGCTGGCTTCAATATAGGCCTTGAGCGCAACACTTGGTTTCTCCGCCAGCAGGCGCTGGCCTTCCTCAAGCCCCAGAATAAGCGCAAGGGCGCGTTGTTCTTGGTCACCCAATGCGCCAAAGCAACGCTCCAGATCACCGAATTCGGGTAGCCTGCGGGCGGTTTGCTGCATGATCCATTGTGCAAAGGGTTGATAGCTGGCGCGGATATGGACCCCGTCAGCGGCAAAGGTTGTGGCGGCAGGCGCTTGTAGGCTGATGTGACGCGCCAGTGCCGATTTACCGATCCCGGCCTGCCCGACCACGAGGCAGGGCTGTTCACTTGTTGCGATCCTGCGGAGTTCTGCCGTGCGCCCCACAAAGAACGCTTGCTCCATCGGGTTTGATACATAGGCATCGACCAAAGGCTGGTACAGCCTTTTGGGTTCCGCAAACCCCTTGAGAAGGCGCAGCCCGATCTCATGCGTTGTGATGGTGTCACGCAGGAGATGGCGGGTGCTTTCCGAGATCAGGACAGTGCCAGGGGTGGCCTGTTCTTGAATGCGCTGCGCCAGTATCGTGACCATGCCTGTCGCACGCGGCCTGTTATCGTTGCTCTGATTGACCCGCACGGCGACTTCGCCCGTTGCCACGCCAACGCGCAGTTCGATTGCAAACTCTTTGTCCTTGCCTGCGGTGACATCGCGGATCGCTGTTATCGCGGCGTTCACCGCCTTGGAAGCAGAAAGTTCGTCAGCCCTCTCCAGCCCGAAAAGCGCGACGATCCCGTCGCCAAGATACTCGGTGACCTCCCCATCGTGGGCCTCGATGATTTTGCGGGATTGCGCGTAAAAGTCCTCGAGCCAGTGTTGCAGGTCTTCTGGGTCAGCAGTGCTGGCGATATTGCTAAAGCCAGCGATATCCATAAACACCGCTGTAATCTGCTTGCGTTCGCCGCTGCCATGCGGGGCGGCAGCTTTTGCTGGCTCACTCATATTTATATCACTGCCCCCATGCGATGCACTATATGCGTGTTTTCGCTCCTTCCAAGCGTGCATTGCGTCTGCTTGCGAAAGGGACCACGGGCTGACGTATCATTCCCCAAGCGGGATGCCCTCAAATCGTGTTTGCGTCAGGTGTTGCGCCATGCCGCAATGCGCGCGGCGGGTTGGTTATGCGGATTCAGGATCGACCGGAGAACGCGGCTTTAAGAGCATATTTTTTTCCATCTATTCATATAGATACGCCTGAAAATGGCTGTCATGACAGATCTGGAAGTCTTTCTGGGATCAATGGCGAGTCCTGCTGCAAAGCATCTTGTGCGCGCCGTTTTATACCCTCTTGATTTCAATCTTCTCTGGCCCTGCATGCCATGTCGGGCTGCGTCGATTTGGCAACCCATGTCTGGCAAGATGGTCGCAGGTCCGGCGACATCGCCGGTAATGTGCCGTCCAAACCCGCCTCTCTGCTTGCCGCAGCCGTGAAAGCAGACGCCTGGAAGTTGTGGTC
>CAYGMX010000077.1:0-9743 GCA_964351055.1 uncultured Loktanella sp.
GCAAGACAGGCAAGAAGGGCGATCAGTCTCATGGGTCCATGGATATCAGGATCGAACGCGACCCGGACGCAAATTCCCGTGACCAGATGACCGATACCACAGTGCCGGTCGCAACCAAAAGCGCAACAGGCCCCAAAAGCCACGCCAGCGCGCCGAGTGCAAAATACATGCTGCGCAAACCACGGTTGAAATTGATCGCTGCTCGGATATTCAGTTCTGCCGCCTGTGCAGCGCGGGGGTAGGACGTCGGATCATCGGGTTCATTGGGAACGGCGGCCATCAGAACGGCACAATATCCGAAGATGCGGTTCGCCCAGACGAATTTGAGAAAGGCATTGGTCAGAAAAAGCGCAACCAGCGCGAGTTTGAGTTGAAAGATCAGGACCGGAACGGCCATATCGGTCACTTCAGCAGCAACACCGCGCAACGGTTCAGTATTGCCAGCCAGGGCAAGGACACCGCCAACCGCCAAAAGGCAGGTTGAAGCAAAAAACGCAGTTCCCTGACGCAAACCGCCCAAGATCTGGCTGTCAAAGATGCGGGGATCGCGGGTCACAAAGACCTTCATCCAGTCGCGCCGCCGCTCTGACATCAGCACAGTGACCGAAGGGTGCTTCGCGCTGGGGTATTCGATCATCCAGCCAAGGATAAGCCATGCAGTGACGATGACGCCCACGGCGATCCAGTCGAACACGCCCAAAAGGGCCATATGATCCAGCAATTGCATAGGTGCTTGTTTAGCCGCTACACTTGAGACTTGCCATATCACAAAATTGGTAATATCTTTTTACCAATCATCCGATCTAGGGAGTCGCCACATGGAAATGCCTGCACCAAGCGCCAGTGTGATCGCGCGCAAAGCACAAATTGTAGAGCGGCTTTTGCAGGTGCTTCCGCGCGACAGTGTGATTTCCGATGCGATGGAAACGCGCGCCTATGAATGTGATGCGCTGACCGCCTATAAGTGCCCGCCGCTCTGTGCGGTCCTGCCCGCGAGCACCAAGGAAGTCGCAGACGTCCTGCGCATCTGCCACGACATGGGGGTTCCCGTGGTGCCGCGCGGGTCTGGTACGTCTTTGGCGGGGGGGGCCTTGCCCACCGCCGACTGCGTTATTCTGGGTGTGGCCAAGATGAACGGCGTGATCGAAACAAATTATGACGATCGCTATATCAGGGTCCAGACCGGGCGCACGAACCTGTCGGTCACCGGTGCGGTTGAAACCAACGGGTTTTTTTATGCCCCCGACCCCTCCAGCCAGCTGGCTTGCGCGATTGCGGGCAATATCGCGATGAATTCGGGCGGGGCGCATTGCCTCAAGTACGGTGTGACCACGAATAATCTGATGGGCGTGACGATGGTGCTGATGGACGGCACCGTGGTCGAGATCGGGGGCGCGCATCTGGATGCGGGCGGTCTGGATATCCTCGGGGTGATCTGCGGGTCCGAGGGCCAGCTTGGCGTGGTGACCGAAGCAACGCTGCGCATTCTACACAAGCCCGAGGGCGCGCGCCCCGTGCTGATGGGTTATGACAGTTCCGAAGTCGCGGGGCAGGTCGTGACCGATATCATCAAGGCGGGCATCCTGCCAGTTGCCATTGAATTCATGGACCGTCCTTGCATCGAGGCCACAGAAGCCTTTGCCAAGGCGGGCTATCCGATGTGCGAGGCGCTCTTGATTGTCGAGGTCGAGGGATCGGACGCCGAGATTGACGCGCAACTCAAGCTGATTATGGACATCGCGGCCACGCATAACCCCGTAGAACTGCGCGAGGCCAAGGACGCCGACGAAGCCGGACGCATCTGGCTTGGCCGTAAGTCCGCTTTTGGTGCGATGGGACAGATCAACGATTATATGTGCCTTGACGGGACCATTCCTGTCTCGTCGCTGCCTTTCGTTTTGAAACGCATAGGTGAGATGTCCAAGGAATTCGGGCTTGATGTTGGCAACGTCTTTCATGCGGGCGATGGGAACATGCACCCGCTGATCCTGTTTGATGCCAACAAGCCGGGCGATCTGGAGCTATGCGAGGCCTTCGGTGCGGAGATTCTCAAGCTCTGTGTCGAGGTTGGCGGCTGTTTGACGGGTGAACACGGTGTCGGCATCGAAAAGCGCGATCTGATGAACGTCCAGTTTGATCCTGCCGATCTGGAAGCACAGATGGCGATCAAGGACGTGTTTGACCCCGCATGGCTTCTGAATGCGGCCAAGGTGTTCCCGCTGGCATCCTCCCACGCCCGCCGCGCCGCATGAGGGGGCTTTGCCCCCGCCCCCTTGCCGGGGGCTCCCCCAAGGTATTTATGAACAAAAGAAGCCCGTTATGACGCCGATAACAGAGCAAGAGCTTGCCCAGATGATCGCAGGGGCCAATGGGCCACTGCACATCAAAGGCGGGGGGACCCGCCCGATCGGGACGACTGAAGGCGAGATCTTGAGTACCGCGGCATTGCGCGGGATCAGCCTTTATGAACCGGGTGCGCTGACGATTGTTGCCGGTGCGGGGACCCCCGTTGAAGATATCGAAAAAACACTTGCGGGCGAAAACCAACGCCTTGCCTTCGAGCCGATGGATCACCGCGCCTTGCTCGGTACCACAGGTAAGCCGACACTGGGGGGCATGGCCGCTGCCAATGTGTCCGGCCCACGCCGGATTTCGGTTGGCGCCTGCCGTGATTTCATGCTTGGCGTCCGCTTTGTCGATGGTGCTGGCACCATCATCAAGAATGGCGGCCGCGTCATGAAGAACGTCACCGGCTATGATCTGGTCAAGCTTATGGCTGGGTCCTACGGGACTTTGGGCGTCCTGAGCGAGGTGTCGTTGAAGGTGCTGCCCAATGTCGAATGCACGGGGACACTGCGCATTCTCGGCCTGTCCGACCGGCAGGCGATTGCCGCACTTTCCGCTGCTTTAGGTTCGCCGTTCGAGGCAACCGCCGCTGTGCATTTCCCGAAAGGCCCATCCGGTGAACCGGTCACGATGCTGCGCATCGAAGGGTTTGACGCTTCTGTGACGTACCGCGCCAAGCGGCTGAGAGAGCTGCTGCGGGTCTATGGCGATGTCGATGTCACGGTTGACGATGGGTTTGCATGGCAGGCTATCCGCGATGTCACGGCTCTTGCAGATCAGGCTGGCGATGTCTGGCGCATTTCGGTGAAACCCTCCGATGCGCCTGACCTTGTCGCAAGGTTGGATACCAAGTCGGTCCAGTATGACTGGGGTGGCGGGCTGATCTGGGCCTTAACCGACGCAGGCCGTGATCTGCGCGCGGCAATGGGCCGGTTTGACGGCCATGCGACCCTTATCCGTGGCCGCGCCGATGTGCCGGTCTTTCAGCCGGAAAGCCCCGCACTTGCCGCCATCACCGCAGGCCTGCGCGCAAAATTCGACCCGCGCGGCATTCTCAACACCGGGATCATGACCTGATGCAGACGACTTTTACCCCAGAACAGCTGGCCGACCCCGCGATCAAGCGGTCGAACGAAATCCTGCGATCATGCGTCCATTGCGGCTTCTGCACCGCGACCTGCCCGACCTATCAGGTACTGGGTGATGAACTCGATAGCCCGCGCGGGCGCATCTATCTGATCAAGGACATGCTGGAGAATGAACGCACGCCGGATGCCAAGACCGTCAAGCATATCGACCGCTGCCTGTCCTGCCTTGCCTGCATGACGACCTGTCCGTCGGGGGTCCATTACATGCATCTGGTCGATCATGCGCGGGCCTATATCGAGAAAAACTATGATCGCCCGTGGTCTGACCGCGCTTTGCGGTGGTTGCTGGCGCGTATCCTGCCGTACCCGATGCGGTTTCGCGTGGCCCTTCTGGGGGCCAAGATCGGGCGGCCCTTTGCGCGGTTCATGCCAGATGCCCGCCTGCGCGCGATGCTTGAGATGGCCCCCAAAACCATTCCGCCAGTCAGCCGCAATGATGATCCGCAGACCTTTCCGGCCAAAGACAGAAAGATGCGCGTGGCCCTGATGACCGGCTGTGCGCAAAAGGCCCTGAATACCGACATCAATGATGCCACGATCCGCATGCTCACCCGTTTCGGTGCCGAGGTGGTGGTGGCCGAAGGTGCGGGCTGTTGCGGTGCGCTGACCCACCACATGGGCAAGGAAGATGAAAGTCACAAAACGGCGGCCAAGAACATTCGTGCTTGGACGCGCGAGATCGACACCGGCGGCCTTGACGCCATCGTCATCAATACCTCGGGCTGTGGCACGACGGTCAAGGACTATGGCCATATGTTCCGCAACGATCCGCTGGCAGCTGACGCCGCGCGCGTCTCGGCCATCGCGATGGATGTCTCCGAAATCCTGATGAAGCTGGACCTGCCCGCAGGCGACCCCAAGGGTACCAAAGTGGCCTATCATGCCGCCTGTTCCTTGCAGCATGGCCAGAAGATCAAGACCTTTCCCAAGGAACTGCTGAAGAAAGCCGGATTTTCCGTTCTGGAACCCGCCGACAGCCATCTGTGCTGCGGATCGGCAGGCACTTACAACCTGATGCAACCCGAGATTTCCAAACAGCTCAAGGCGCGCAAGGTGCAAACGCTCGAAGCGCTGACCCCCGATATCATCGCCGCTGGCAATATCGGTTGCATGATGCAGATCGGGGGTGGCACCGATGTGCCGATCGTGCACACTGTGGAACTGCTGGATTGGGCCACGGGTGGCCCGCAGCCCCCTGCGCTCACGGCACCCGGAAAACGCGCACCACAGGTGCCGATGCTCCGCTGAGGTTGCCATAATCCTGCCTTAACTGTCGGCCAGTCTGGACTGCAGAAAAAGGGATCTCTCCATGCGTCATGTGATGATAGCTATGCTGCTTTGGCTGAATACCGCATTGGTGGCGCAGGCGCAGGAAAGCGATCTTGTGACGCTCCAGACCCGACAAGCCAGCGAAGGCTGGGAAGCGGTTGGCAGGCTGGACATACGCGGCAAGGGGTTTTGTACCGCCGCGCTGATCCGTGACCGCCTGATCCTGACCGCCGCGCACTGTCTTTATGATATCGACGGCGGACTTGTCACGCCTGACCGCTTCCAGTTTCAGGCGGGGCTGCGCGATGGGCGGGCGCAGGCTGTGCGTTCGGTAACGCGCGCTATTGCACATCCTGACTATGACCATAGCGCCAATGCCACCAATGCGTCCGAAGTCGCGATGGACATTGCTGTGCTGGAGTTGGACCAACCGATCCGCAATTCGCGCATTCAGCCCTATCTGATTGCCCAACGCCCCGTCACCGGTGACCAAGTGGGTGTCGTTTCATATGGTCGCGGGCGCGAGAACGCAGCAAGCCTGCAAGAAATCTGCAATGTTCTGGGGCGGCAAACAGGTGTGGTCGTCATGACCTGTGACGTGGAATTCGGATCAAGCGGATCGCCAGTTTTCATGGTGCGTGACGGGCAGACCCGCATCGCCTCGGTCGTCTCGGCCATGGCACAGGTGAACGGTCGAAAGGTATCGCTTGGGACCTCACTGGAAGAGCCGCTGAACGTTCTGCTGGCACATTTTGCGAGCCTTGGGCCCGCGCGCCCCGGCGGTACACAGCGCTTGATCACAAGCAGTGAACGCAACGATACAGGCGCAAAATTCGTGCGCCCATAGCCCCTTGAAACGCAAAAAACGGGTGCCCACATAGGGCATATCGGAACGCCAATGATGGGTTCCGTAAGAACGCCTGTCCCATGCGGGAAGGCATGACATTGTTATCGCTTCAGAAAAAGGATGACCCAAATGCGTGCATTTGACCTAACACCCCTCTACCGTGCCACAGTTGGCTTTGACCAGATTGCCGATCTTATGGATCGCGCGCTTGCCAGCGACGTCGGTCAGAACACCTATCCCCCCTACAACATCGAAAAGACCGATGATGACGCATGGCGCATTTCCATCGCTGTAGCCGGTTTTTCGCAGGATGATCTCGCAATCGAAGTGAAAGACCGTGGCCTGCATGTGACCGGGCGCAAGGCCGGCGACGATTCGGACCGGACTTATCTGCACCGTGGCATCGCCACCCGTGCGTTCGAGCGGCGTTTTCATTTGGCAGACCACGTCCGCGTGACGGGTGCCAGCCACGAAAACGGCATGTTGCACATTGACTTGATGCGTGAAGTGCCCGAGGCGCTGAAGCCCCGCAGGATCGAAATCGCATCGCAAGGCAAGACCGATGCGAACCTTGTCGAGGCAAAATCCGTCAACTAGTCGCTGGCGGCACTGAAGTCCTGGCGCGTCACCTCTGCGGGTGGCGCGCTTTTCGTTTGTATGTGCCTGACACTAGGCCTTGCAGAGATCACCACGGACCAAGGTGATGTCCTGCCCGGGGAAAGCCACCCGCAGATCACCGAACTCCACGAAAAAGCCGCCATCGGTGGATTGCCAGCTTCCTTCGCCGAACTGCTTGGAAAACGCATCGCAAGCCCGGCCCAGATAAATGACCTCGCCCGGTGGGACTGCCGGGGCTTCGTCGGTCGCAACGACGATGCTGTCGCTGGGGGGTTCCACAGAGGTCATGACCGCGCCGTGCCGGTTGGTCTCATAGTTGAACAAGGCCCCGTCTGACGAAAGATACAGCACAGTCTCCGCTGCGGCCGCAGAGGCCAGGATTATCGTGGTTAAACTCATCAGATATCGCATCTGCTACCTCTTACTTTACTAGTGGGCTTGCGCCCAATTTGCCCCTTGTCCGGCATCGACCGCCAATTTCACATCAAGCTTCACCGCGGGATCGCTTGCATTTTCCATCACTGCACGCGCAGCATCAATGAGCGCATCTGCCGCACCTTCCTCAACTTCGAACAACAATTCGTCATGCACCTGCAGCAGCATCTTTGCAGGCAGCCCCTCGATGGCCTTGGGCATTCTGATCATGGCGCGCCGGATCACATCGGCCGCAGTTCCCTGAATCGGCGCATTGATCGCCGCGCGTTTGGCGAAACCGGCCTGTGGGCCCTTGGCGTTGATCTCGGGCGTGTTGATCTTGCGCCCGAATAGAGTTTGCACATGGCCGTGATCTTTTGCAAACGCGATCGTGTCGTCCATGTACTTTCGGATACCCGGAAAGCGTTCAAAATAGCGGTCGATGAAACCCTGTGCCTCGGCGCGTGGAATACGCAGATTGCGGGCCAGTCCGAAACCGGAAATACCGTAGATCACACCAAAGTTAATCGCCTTGGCCTGACGGCGCACATCGGGCGTCATCTGATCCAACGGCACATCGAACATTTCCGATGCGGTCATGGCGTGAATGTCGATCCCGTCCAGAAATGCCTGCTTGAGCGCATCAATCCCCGCGATATGGGCCAGAATCCGCAATTCGATCTGGCTGTAGTCAAGGCTGACAATCACCTTGCCTTCTTCCGCCACAAAGGCCTCGCGGATACGCCGCCCTTCTTCAGAGCGCACGGGAATATTCTGCAAGTTCGGGTCGGTCGAGGCGAGCCGCCCCGTATTGGCGCCCGCAATCGAATAGGACGTGTGCACGCGGCCCGTTTCGGGGTTGATGTGTTCTTGCAGTGCATCGGTATAGGTCGATTTCAGCTTGGCCAGCTGCCGCCAGTCCAGAATACGCCGTGGCAGGTCGTGGATGGTGGCCAGGTCCTCCAGAACATCTGCGCCGGTGGAATAGGCTCCTGTCTTGCCGGTGCCGGGTTTTTTGCCATCGGGCATTTCCAGTCCCATTTCATCGAACAATATCTCGCCCAGTTGCTTGGGCGATCCGACATTGAAGGGCCGCCCTGCCAATTCCTGAATTTCTGCTTCCAGCCCCGCCATTTTCTGGGCAAAAGCATTCGACATCCGGCTAAGCGTATCACGGTCCACTTTGATGCCGTTGCGTTCCATCTGCGCCAGAACCGGCACCAGCGGGCGTTCGAGGGTTTCATAGACCGTGGTCACACGGTTCACGTGCAGTTGCGGTTTGAACATCTGCCACAGACGCAGGGTGATATCGGCATCCTCGGCGGCATAGCGTACGGCCTCTGCAACGGGTACGCGATCAAAGGTAATCGCCGATTTTCCGCTTCCCAAAAGCGGTTTTATGGGAATTGGCGTATGGCCCAGATAGCGTTCAGCCAAGGTATCCATACCGTGATTATGAAGCCCTGCATGCATCGCGTAGGACATCAGCATCGTGTCGTCGATGGGGGCAACCGCGATGTCGAGCCGCGCGAAAATCTTGGCGTCGTACTTCATGTTCTGGCCAATTTTCAGGATGGAGAGGTCTTCGAGAACGGGCTTGAGCATCTTCAAGCAGGTCTCAAAATCCATCTGCCCCTCGGCCAGATCGTCGGACCCGAACAGGTCGTCAGAGGCGGCTGTCTTATGGACCAGGGGAATATAGCAGGCCTGTCCCGGTTCGACGCATAGCGAAATGCCCACCAGATCGGCAATCATTTCATTCAGGCCCGTTGTTTCGGTATCTACAGCGACATAGCCGCGTTCGCGGATCCGGTCGATCCAGACCTGCAAAGCCGCAGCCTCGCTGACACATTCGTAATTGTCAGGAACAAAGGCTACGACGTCAGGGGTTGCGACATCCGCCGCAGGCGCCACAGCTTCGATCACCGGCGGTTCAACACCCAGCTTCTCTGCGATCCGCTTGGTAACAGTGCGGAATTCCATTTCGGCCAGAAAGCCCATGAGGACATCAGGATCGGGGTCGCGGACCTCCAGATCGTCCAAGGTGAAATCAAGCGTCATGCCGCAGTCAAGCTGCACCAGTTTCTTAGACAGTTCGATTTGCGTCCGATTGTCGATCAAGGTCTCGCGGCGCTTGGGCTGTTTGATCTCTGCGGCGCGGTCCAGCAGGCTTTCCAGATCGCCGAATTCGTTGATCAGCAAGGCGGCGGTTTTGATCCCTATACCGGGCGCGCCCGGCACGTTATCGACGGAATCGCCCGCAAGCGCCTGCACATCCACCACGCGTTCCGGCCCCACACCGAATTTTTCGATCACGCCCTCGCGGTCGATACGTTTGTTCTTCATCGGGTCGAGCATCTCGACCCCGTCACCAACCAGTTGCATCAAGTCCTTGTCGGAAGACACGATGGTGACCCGCCCCCCTGCGGCGCGGGCCTGATGGGCAAGGGTGGCGATGATATCGTCCGCCTCGAAACCTTCCATTTCCTCGCAGGCGATGTTGAAGGCCTTGGTCGCGGTGCGAGTCAGCGGAATCTGCGGGCGCAAATCCTCTGGCATCGCCTCGCGGTTGGCTTTGTATTGGTCGTACATGTCGTTGCGGAAGGTATGGCTGCCCTTGTCAAAGATCACTGCGACATGGGTTGCGGCATCATCGCCATTGTTGCCGTCCACATAGCGCTGCAACATGTTCACAAAACCGCTGACCGCCCCAACAGGCAAACCGTCCGACTTGCGCGTGAGTGGCGGCAGCGCATGATAGGCGCGAAAGATGAACGCTGATCCGTCGATCAGATGCAGATGACAGCCTTTGCCGAACGCCATGTTGGACCCCCTCAGATACGTTTCCTACACCTATACGCGGGGGGCGTGACGGTCTAGTGCGCGGCCTTGATGAAAGTCCCGTTGCGCAGGTCTTTCATCGCCTGCTGCAATTCGGCCTGCGTGTTCATCACAATCGGCCCGTGCCATGCGACGGGTTCCTGTATGGGGCGGCCCGCGACCAGCAGGAAACGCACGCCTTGCGGTCCTGCCTGTACCGTCACCTCGTCACCATTTCCAAAGCGCACGAGGGTCCGGTTGCCCGTCATGTCGCGAATGTT
>CAYGMX010000078.1:0-9685 GCA_964351055.1 uncultured Loktanella sp.
CTCTTGCACCCACGCGATTTCGGGCACTTGTTCGCTCAGGTGGGTCTGCATCAGGCAATCGGGGTTTTCGGCCCAAAGCGCGCCCAAAGCGGCCAGCTGGTCAGGCGTGGATGTGGGCGAAAACCGTGGTGTGATCGCATAGGTCGCGCGGCCTGTCCCGTGCCACTTTTCCAGCAAGGCCTTGCTGTCGTCATAGGCCGATTGTGCGCTGTCGCGCAGGCTGTCGGGCGCATTGCGGTCCATGCAGGTCTTGCCCGCGACCACCGCCATATTGCGCGCAGCGGCAGCTTCGAAAAATGCATCCACACTGGCCGGATGGATCGTGCAGAAACTGGTCAGCGTCGTCGTGCCATGCGCCAGCGCCAGATCCAGCGTGCGCCCCGCCACCTCTGCGGCATAGGCCGGATCGCCAAAGCGGCTTTCTTCGGGGAAGGTATAGGTATTGAGCCAGTCGATCAGCTGCTTGCCCCAGCTCGCGATGATCCCTGTTTGCGGATAATGCATATGGGCATCGACAAATCCGGCGGTGATCAGGGCATCACCATAATCGTTGACGGCGGCATCGGGATGGGCGCGGCGCAAGGCAGCACCATGTCCGGTGGCGATGATCCGGTCGCCAGCGATCAAGACAGCGCCCGCACTGTTAAAATTCACATGCGCCTGCCAGTCCTCGACGACAGGGTTGCCGGAAAAACCAAGCGTCTGGCCCAAGAGTAATTGCTTTGTCATGTCGCCAGCATATGGGGCGGGGTGATCGGGGTAAATCGGTCAAATGAGCGTTGTGCCCCGCTTTTGAAGGGCTATGTTGGAGGGGTAGCAGGGGGAAATGATGGCAGAACCGGACGAGACCAGCGAAGTCGAAGCATTCGGCATTACCGACCGTCTGGTCAGTGATGTGATGGAGGCTGTGTCCCGACAAGATGGCGCCACCATCAGCAGCTTGCTTGACCATCTGCACCCCGCTGACGTCGCCCACCTGCTGGAACAGATCAACACCCGCGACCGCCGCGACCTGCTGACTGTCTGGCCTGGTGCGCTTGATGGTGACATTCTGTCAGAACTTGACGAAAGCCTGCGCGAAGAGGTCATCGACCAGCTGGAGCCCGCCGAACTGGCAGAAGCGGTCCGTGATCTAGACAGTGACGATGTCGTCGATCTGGTCGAATATCTGGACGAGGAACAGCAAACCGCCGTTCTTGATGCGCTGGATGCCAGCGACCGGGTCGTGGTCGAACAGGCGCTCTCTTATCCCGAAGAATCCGCCGGACGGCATATGCAATCCGAACTGGTGCGCGCGCCAGAGCATTGGACCGTAGGCGACGCGATTGATTTTCTGCGGTCTGACGTGGTGCTGCCTGACCAGTTCTATCACATCATCCTGATCGATCCGCGGCTCAAGGCGGTAGGCTATGTCACGCTCGGCCGCGTGCTCAGCCACCCCCGGACCACAGCGCTGCGCGATCTGGCAGAGCCCACATTCCGCACCTTCAACGTCAATCAGGACGTGGAAGAGGTGGCGCAAGCCATCAACCACTATCACATGATCACCGCCCCCGTGGTGGATGACGACGACCGGATCGTTGGCGTGATCACCATCGACGATGCCATGGCCTTTCTGGAAGAAGAAGCAGAAGAAGACCTCTTGCGCCTTGCCGGTGTCGGCGAAGGCAGCCTGTCGGACCGCGTGATCGAAACCACGAAACAGAGGTTCCCGTGGCTGGCAGTCAACCTCGTGACCGCGATCCTTGCCTCTTTGGTGATTTCGCTTTTCGAGGAAACGATCGCGGTGCTGGTGGCGCTGGCTGTGCTGATGCCGATCGTGGCCTCGATGGGCGGCAATGCGGGCACCCAGTCGCTGACGGTTGCGGTACGCGCACTTGCCACGCGCGATCTGACCACAGCCAACGTCTGGCGGGTCATCAAGAAAGAGGTGCTTGTCGGCCTGATCAACGGGTTGATCTTCGCGGTTGTGATGGGGGTTGTCGGGGTTGTCTGGTTCGGCTCGCCAATGCTGGGTGTGGTGATCGCCGTCGCAATGGTGATCAATCTGGTGGTTGCCGGACTGGCGGGAACGGGCATCCCGATCATTCTGGAACGGATGGGCGTTGATCCCGCACTCGCCTCCGGCGCATTCGTGACAACGGTCACGGATGTAGTCGGGTTCTTTGCATTTCTGGGGCTTGCGGCATTATGGCTGTTGTGACCGACAAATCGGGTGCACGGCAGGCGGCCTTTGCGCGGCGCGCGGTCGCGCACAAGGGGCAGGCGGCCAGCGCGGGCTACCTGAGCGAAGTACTTGCAGGGTTTCGCGGGGTGCCGCTTGCGGGCTATATGGCCATGCGGACCGAAATCGACCCGACCGCCGCCATGCAAGAGGCGGCAGCCCACGGGCCGGTTGGTGTGCCGGTCATCATGGGGGCCGGTCAACCGCTGCGGTTTCGCGTCTGGGAACCGGATTGCACCATGATCAAAGGGGAATTCGGGGCACAGATCCCACAGAAAGGCGACTGGATGACCCCGGAAATCCTGATCGTGCCGCTCGTGGCCTTCGACAAAAACGGGGGGAGGCTTGGCTACGGTGGAGGGTTCTATGACCGCACCCTGCAACAGCTGCGGGCAGCACAACCGACCATGGCCATCGGCTTTGCCTACGCCGCACAGGAAGACCCCGATCTGCCGCTCGAACCCACCGACCAGCCGCTTGACCTGATCGTCACGGAACAGGGGATCATCACGCCCTAGACAGGCTTCTTTTGTTCGAAAATACCTCGGGGGAGGCCGCAGGCCGGGGGCAGCGCCCCCCGGCAACCTCCGCGCTTCACGCTCAGCTTTCCGAGAACGCCGCCATCACTTCGTCAGAGGCTTCAAAGTTTGCCGTGACCCGCTGGATGTCGTCATCTTCTTCCAACGTATCCAGCAGTTTCATCAGCTTGGTCAGGCCATCGGCATCGACTTCGGTGGTCATGTTGGGCTTCCAGATCAGCTTGGTTGATTCAGATTCGCCCAATACCGCTTCAAGCGCGCTCGCCACGTCGTTTAGATCCGTGTCCGCGCAATAGATCACATGGGCCTCTTCGTCGCTCTGGACATCCTCGGCACCGGCCTCGATCGCGGCCATCATCACGGTATCCGCATCACCGACATCGGCAGTATAAACCACCTCGCCCTTGCGGTCGAACATGAACCCGACCGAACCGGTTTCGCCCAGATTGCCACCGTTCTTTGTGAAGGTGGACCGCACGGTAGAGGCAGTCCGATTGCGGTTATCCGTCATCGCCTCGACAATGACGGCCACACCACCGGGGCCATAACCTTCATAGCGGATCTCGTCATAGTTTTCCGCATCCCCGCCTTGGGACTTCTTGATCGCCCGATCAATCACGTCCTTCGGGACAGAGCTTGACTTGGCCTCCTTCACCGCCAGTCGCAGGCGCGGGTTTTTGTCGGGGTCCGGGTCGCCCATCTTGGCTGCCACGGTGATTTCCTTGGCAAGTTTTGAAAACAGCTTGGAGCGCAGTTTGTCCTGCCGCCCCTTACGGTGCTGAATATTCGCCCATTTGGAGTGGCCAGCCATCGGAAACCTCGTTTGATCGGGAGTAAATCTGCGCCTCTATAAGGCATCTGCCGGTTGCCCCGCAACCCCGCGCTAGAGCGGCCAGAACAGCGGGATCACAAAGGAGGCAATCGGTGCCAGAGACAGGTTCAACGGGATACCGAACCTGAGAAAATCCGCGAACCTGTACCCTCCGGGGCCATAGACCAGCGTGTTTGTCTGATATCCGATCGGGGTCGCAAAACTCGCACTGGCCGCAATCATCACCGCCACGACAAGCGGGCGGGGATCGACACCCAAGGCGCTGGCAAGGCCGATGGCAATCGGTGTCATCACAACGGCGACCGCGTTGTTGGACACCAGTTCGGTCAGGAACGAGGCCAATACATAGACGGCGAGCACGACAAAGAAGGGGGGCAAGACCAGCATGACCGGCGCAAGCGTGTCCGCGATGATTTCCACAGCCCCCGAAGACTGCAGCGCAGAGCCCACGCCCAGCATGGCAAAGATCAGCGCCAGAAGGCGACCATCCACATAGGAAAACGCCTCATCCGCATCGATGCAACCGGTCATCAGAACCAGCGTCACCCCGATCATCGCCAGCATCAGGATCGGGGCCACACCCAGCGCCGCCAGCACCACGACACCCAGCAAGACGCCGATCGCAACCGGTGCGTGATTGCGCCGGTAGGCGCGTTGCGAGGGCACGGAAACATCGCCAAGGTTCATGTCTTCGGCCAGACGCTGGATATCCTCCGGCGCCCCCTCAAGCAGCAGCGTGTCGCCCACGCGAATAATCATGTCATCCATCTGCTGGCTGATGTTCGATTCGCGCCGGTGTACTGCCAATGTATAGACCGCGTAGCGGCGGCGCAGCCGCATCGCACCCAGTTTGCGCCCCACCATCTTGCAGTTGGGGGTGATCAACACCTCGACGGTTGTGGTTTCCACAGCAGATACCTGATCCACGCGGCGCAATTCCTTGTTGGTCTGCAAGGACAGCAGTTCAGCCATTGCGGTGCGCAACACCACACGGTCGCCCACCTTCAAGGTGACCGCAGCAAGATTGTGCCGCAGCGACGCATCGCCCCGCACCACATCGATCAGGCGCACACCGTCACGCTTGAAAAGCTGGACTTCTGTGACCTTGCGCCCGATCAGGTTGCTTTCGGGGGGAATGACCGCTTCGGAAAAGAACCGCATCTTTGAACGGTCCGAAAGCATGGTCGCCATGCTGGGCCGATCAGGCAGCAGTCGCGGACCCATGACATAGAGATAGGCAAAGGTCCAAGCCACGACCACGATCCCGACCGGCATGATTTCGAGGATCCCGAAAGGCGCCAATCCGGAACTGCGCGCGACACCATCTACCAAAAGATTGGTCGAGGTACCGATCAGGGTCAGCGTACCTCCTACGATTGCGGCATAACTCAACGGGATCAGCAATTTCGAGGCCGAGGTCCCAAGCGTGCGCGCCAGTTGGACAAAGACAGGGATCATCACCACAACCAGCGGGGTGTTGTTCATGATGGCACTCGCCAGCGCTACGAAAAGCAGACTGCCTCCAATGGCGCGTGCAGGGCTGATCTTGGCCTGACGCGCTACCAGTTGCGTCATCGCGTTCAAGGCGCCGGTGCGGACCAATGCGCCGACAATGATGAACATGGCAGCGATCGTCCAAGGGGCGGGGTTCGCCAGCGTCATGACGGCGGCATCGTAGGGCAGAACGCCGCTGACCAACAGGATCGTTGCCCCGATCATCGCCACGACTTCCGTGGGATAGACCTCGCGCAGGAACATGACAAACATCCCCGCGACAACAGCCATCGTGAGGAATGCGCCTTGCATCTGGGTCAGTTGGATCAATTCACCCATGGGCGACAGTTTCGCGCAGCGCCACCTGTTCGGCAACCCGTGGCTGGACGAACATCAGCCCAAGCCCCATGCACAGCAAGGCAAGCCAGACCCAAAGGCTATAGCTTTCCCCCAAAAGCAGCATCGCCCAAAGCACGCCAGATCCGGTCACAAGATAGCTGACCTGCCCCGCAAAGACCGCGCCCGCACGCCCGACGAGCCAGACATAGCCGGTATAGACAAGCACATGGATGACCGAGGACAGCACCATCGTGCCGTCAGCCAGTATAAAGGGTGCGGAAGGAACAAAGAATTGCCCGCTGCCCAAGGCCAGCGGAAGGGCAATGAGTGTGCCAATCGCGGACGCCCCGAAAAGAACCTGAACTGCATCAAGCCCGGCGGTGCCCCATTTTGCGAGGATATTGCCCTCGCAGGCATAACAGAAAGGGGCCACCAGTGCCAAAGGCAGAAAGGCGATCATCGCGCGCTCGGGCAGGCTGGCCTCGGGCAGGGCGATAAAGGCCACACCCGCCAGCCCCAACAACAGACCTAACAGGCGGCGCGGCGAGAACCGGTCGGTGCCAAGCGCCAGCGCGATGGGAAACGCCATCATCGGAATCGAGGCGATCACAATCGACATGATCCCCGACGGCAGATGAAAAGCCGCGCGGTAGCTGGCGGTATTCGGGATCAACGTGCCGATGACCGCGATCATCAGCCAGACGCCCAAGGTTTTGGGCGATACGGGCAGGCGGCCGATCTCGCGCCAGCGCCAAGCGCCAAGCAGAACAGTCCCGATCAGCATTTGCCAGAAGATAAGGCCCAGCGGCTGATAGCCAGACATGACGGTGATCTTCGTCAGGGGCTGGGTCAGCCCCCAGCCTGTGCCAAGCAGTACCAAAAGCACTGTCAGCTTGATGCGCTCTGCGGTCATGCAGGGCCCGCCTGTGCAAGCCTGCCACCCTGCCGCACCATGGCAACACGCGTGGCCTTGCCGCTGCGATCATCGGTTTCCACGTAAAGCCCTGAAAGCGTGGCCTCTTCGGCCGCAGGGGCAAAACGCGCCTTGGGCATGCCGGTGATGAAACGGCGCAAAGGCTCGGCCTTGTCCATGCCGATCACGGAATTGTAGTCGCCACACATGCCCGCATCGGTCTGATAGGCGGTCCCGCCGGGCAGGATCATGGCATCCGCTGTTGGCACATGGGTATGGGTGCCCACAACGATACTGGCGCGGCCATCGCAGAAATGGCCCGTTGCCATCTTTTCGGATGTGGCCTCGCAATGGATGTCGATCAGGCTGGCGTTCACCTGCCCGCCCATCGGGTATTGGCGCAAGACCGCGTCCAGTGCCGAGAAGGGATCATCAAAAGGGCGTTTCATAAAGACCTGCCCCAGCACTTGCGCGACCAGCACCTTGCGGCCACCAGGCGCGTTGAACACCCGCGCACCGACCCCGGGGGCGGCCTTGGAATAATTGATCGGGCGAATGATGCGCGGTTCTTTCTCGATATAGGCAAGCATGTCTTTCTGGTCGAAAGCATGATCGCCCAAGGTCACGACATCTGCGCCCGCCGCGAAAAGCAGCGCCGCATGCTCGCCCGATAGCCCCATGCCCGAGGTGGCGTTCTCGCCATTTACGACAACAAAATCGAGCCGCCAATCTTCGCGCAAGCGGGGCAGGTGAGTGGTAATTGCGGCCCGACCGGACCGGCCCATGACATCGCCAAGAAACAGTATCTTCATAGCATCCGTGTTACGGGCTGCGCGGCGGTTCATCCAGCGCTTTTTGCATCACCTGTGCTTGCCATTGCCCAGGGTTGGTGCAACGGATGACACATGGCAACGCAAGCAGCATCACGGCCGGTCGTCGGCGTCTTCTGGATGGCCTTTACCGGCGTGATGTTCGTGGCAGTCACGGCCATCGTCAAACATGTGGGCGATACGGTTCCCGCAGCGCAGGCGGCTTTCCTGCGCTATGTACTTGGCTTGGTCTTTCTGTTGCCGATGATCCGGCCGATCATGGCGGCCCGCCTGACGATGCGGCAGAAAAAACTGTTCTGGTTCAGGGGCTTGGTCCACACATTGGCGGTAATATTGTGGTTTTTTGCAATGGCGCGCATCCCGATCGCCGAAGTCACGGCGATGAACTATCTTTCGCCGGTCTATGTCACCCTCGGGGCAGCCCTGTTCTTGGGTGAACGGCTGCCGCCGCGCCGCCTTGTCGCGGTGATCATTGCGTTGCTAGGCGCGATCATCATCCTGCGGCCCGGGATGAAGGAAGTGGAGCTTGGTCATATTGCGATGCTGGGCACAGCGGTGCTTTTTGCCGCAGGATATCTGACGGCCAAGCAATTGTCCGGCGAAGTCTCTGCCGCCGTTGTCGTGGGGATGCTGTCAGTGACGGTCACGGTCGGGCTTGCGCCCTTCGCCCTTGCCGTCTGGGTCACGCCAACACTGGAACAGCTGGGATGGCTGTTTCTGGTCGCCTGTTTTGCAACAGCGGGGCACTACTCCATGACCTTGGCCTTTGCGGCGGCCCCCTTGACCGTGACCCAGCCTGTGACGTTTCTACAGCTTGTCTGGGCGGTCGCGCTGGGCGCGATCGTCTTTGGCGAAGCCGTGGATGGATGGGTGATTTTCGGCGGGGCCGTGATTATGGCGTCGGTCAGCTTCATCACATGGCGCGAGGCTGTGGCCCGCCGCAGGATCACACCGGTGGTGACTGAAACCAAGGTCTAGGGAGCGCCTGACGGCGCTGCCTCCGGCGGGGATATTTCTACTCGGAAGAAGGCGGGGTCAGGCGCGCCAGCAGCGAGCTTTGCGTGACAATGCCCACAGGCTTGCCGTTTTCCACCACTTGCAGGTTGGTCCCGTCTATCTGGTGCATGATGTCCTGCACCGGCGTTTCCACGTCAATCGGGGGGCCGTCCGCTGTACCTGCGGTCATCACATCGCGTGCGGTCAGCACACCAAGCGGGTTCATATGCGCCACGAATTCCGCCACATAGCCGTTTGCAGGGTTGGTGAAGATATCGCGCGGGGTCCCGCATTGCACGATGCGCCCGCCCTCCATGATCGCGATGCGGTTGCCTAGCTTGAAGGCTTCGTCCAGATCGTGACTGACAAAGATGATTGTGCGCCCCCGCTGCTTTTGCAGGTCCAGTAGTTCGTCTTGCAGGCGGGTGCGGATCAGCGGATCAAGCGCCGAGAAAGGTTCGTCCATCAACAAGATCGGGGCATCGGTCGCAAAGGCGCGGGCAAGGCCCACGCGCTGTTGCATGCCGCCTGACAATTCGCCAACCAGTGCATCGGCGCGATCGGCAAGGCCGACCATGGCCAGTTCCTGTTCGACACGGCTGATCCGCGCTGATTTTTCCATCCCTGCCAGTTCCAGCCCGAGGCCCACGTTGTCACGCACGGTCCGCCACGGCAGCAGCCCGAATTGCTGGAACACCATCGACACACATTCGCGCCGCACCCGCCGCAGATCATTGGCCGAACTGTTCCCGACGCTGCACGTCCAGTCCCCGTCATTGATCCGGACCTCGCCGCGGATCACGGGGTTCAGCCCGTTGACTGCCCGCAGCAGGGTGGATTTGCCCGACCCTGACAGCCCCATCAGCACAAGGATTTCACCCGCCTCCACATTCAGCGAACAATTGTGCACGCCCAAGATCTGGTCGGTCTTTTCGCGTATTTCGGGCCGCTCCAGCCCTGCGTCCATCAGGGGCAGGGCGGTCTGCGGTTTATTCCCGAAGACAATCGAGACATTGTCGAATTCCACTGCATTCATTTCGATTTCACCCGCAACATCCGGTCCAGCATGATCGCCACCGCCACGATCACGAGGCCGGATTCAAAACCGAGCCCCGGATCATTGCGCCCGAGCGCCTGCACGACCGGTTTGCCCAGCCCGTTGGCACCCACATAGGCCGAGATTACTACCATCGACAGCGACAGCATAATGACCTGGTTCAGCCCCGCCATGATCTGCGGGAACGCATAGGGCAGTTCCACTTTCCACAAGCGCTGCGATGCGGTGGCCCCGAATGCCTCTGCCGCCTCAAGCAGTGATGTGGGCGTGTTGGAAACGCCCAGATAGGTGAGCCGGATCGGCGCGGGCAGCACAAAAATGACCGTCGCAAACAGCCCCGGGACCATGCCCAGACCGAAAAAGACAATCGCGGGGATCAGATAGACAAAAGCGGGCAGCGTCTGCCTCAGGTCCAGCACCGGCCTAAGCGCCTGATAGGCGGGGGGGCGGTGCGCCAGAAA
>CAYGMX010000079.1:0-5359 GCA_964351055.1 uncultured Loktanella sp.
CGTGAAGAGGCGCTGCAACTCGACCGCGACTATTGGGAAGAAACGGGTGCGCGGGGCAATGATGCGGGTTATCGCGCCTATCTGAACCGCTATCCCGATGGAATTTTCGCCCAGGAAGCGCGGGCAATGCTGGGTGCCAACCAAGCCCCTGTTGACAATACGGTGCCGGACAGCGCGGCGGCCGAAGCCGCTGAACGTGCGCTGAACATCAATCCTGTTCTACGCCGTTTGATCGAAAGTCGTCTGGCGCAACTGGGGTACAACCCCGGAGAGGTGGACGGGCGGTTCGACCGCGACACACGCGGGGCGATTGCGCGGTACCAGACCCAAGGTAACTTGCCTGCCACGGGATATCTGGATCAGCCTACATTGGCGCGCTTGCTGGCTGATACCTTTGGGCGGTAGCAGACGCTTTCAAAGCTGCTGTCTTCGTTCCTGTCATCATCAAAAAGGCCTCGCTTTTTCAAGCGAGGCCTTTTCGTTTTCACAAGGTACTAGCGCCTTACTCTGCGCGCACGTAGCGTTCTGCCAGCAGACGGATAAAGCCCTGACCGCTATCATATTGGCGCACGCCAATAATGTAGGTTCCGGGCTGCAAACGGGCCATGACAAGGCTGTCCAGACCGTCGCCGTAATCGTCATTCTGTCCAATTTGGCGGCCCAGATCGTCGTAGACAACCAGCCACGGATCGCTGTTGCCATTCGCAATAGCCTCGACCACCAGCAGGCCCGGATCGTCAAAGTCGATGCTGAACCATGTCACGTCTTCTGATGCCTGCACGTCCTGACGCAGGCGCGATTGCAGAACGCCCAGATCGGTCACAGGGATCGAACCGTCAAGCGGCGGGGCCGCTTCGCCGCGCGCATAAAGCGATTGCAGGGCTTCATCCGCGTCATATTCACTGATGCTGACAGTGATCGGCGCGCTGTCATCACTCAGGGCCGCCACGCCAAGGCAGTAGGTGCCCGCGGCCAGCGGTTCGGCCATGTCGATCCGTGAATTCAGGCCATCAAAGTCGTCGTTTTCGGCGATATAGGCATCGCCTGGCCCATAAAGGGTCAGGACTGGATCGGCGGTTTCATTCTCGGCCGTGATGCTGATTGATGCTGGCTGATCCAGAGTAAAGCTCCAGAAGGGTGTCTGGTTGGCGGGCGCAGACTGGCTGGCCCCCAAACTACCAAAGGGCGTTGCACTGTCACAGCTACCGGCATCACCGCCGCCACCGCCTGTGCTGATGCCATCGGTCAGGGCCTCTTGTTCCTGACGCCCAATCCGCACAAATGCGGTCATCGGGCCGCCGTCATAGCTGCGCATGGACATGCAGTAGGTGCCAGGCTCCAGCGTGGTTTCCGCGCGTGATGCGGCATTGCCGCCGGAATCATCGTCGGACAGGATGACACCGCCGGTGCTGTCCAGCAGGTCAATGATCGGATCACCTGAACCGCGTCCTTCTGCCTCGATCCGGACATCGGTGGGCGCTGTAAGGGTAAAGATCGACACATATTCATTGCCCCCCACAACAAGCGCCATCTGCTCGCGGTAGGTGTCCGCTGTAGTGATGTCAGAAGATGCCGGATCGCCCCCGATCCATACGCCGCCGTTTCCAAAACCGCCACAGATGTCACTTTGGGCAAATGCGGGTGTTGCAGCACCCAATAAAAGAGCGGCAACCGTACTTGATCTAAACTTGGCTGAGGTCATCCTGCATGGTCCTTTGTCGTTGCTCTTGATCATTCATCGGCAACGTAGCGTGACAAGATGAATGTTGGCTAGGCCTGATCAGACGAAGTGTGGGAAACCTGACCATTGGCCGGCATTTGAGAAACAAAAAAGGCCGCGCCCGTTTCAGGGTCGCGACCTCTTTGTGTTTGCTGCTTTCGCAGGTCTTAGCCCTGACGGGCCTTGAACCGGCGTTGCGTCTTGTTGATTACATAGACGCGGCCCTTACGGCGCACGACGCGGCAATCGCGATGGCGCTGCTTGAGCGAGCGGAGGGAGTTACGTACCTTCATCTGGTCGTTTCCTTCATGTCGCGGCGCGCGGATTGCGCCTTGGGTTACAGTTACAGGCCTAAGCCCGGCGAATTCATGGTGGACGATACTGGGATCGAACCAGTGACCCCTTCGATGTCAACGAAGTGCTCTACCGCTGAGCTAATCATCCATGTCTAATGCTTTGTCCAGCGCCCCATAACGAAATAGGACGCGGGAGGCCCACGTCAGTCGTGCGGTCTATAAAAGGAGTCGGACGGGGGATCAAGGCCTTTTGGAAAAATCAAAAAAAGGTCTATGTAGGGGTACAGAGGGACAAAAATTTGCTCAAGACCGCTTTCAATCTCGTTCGGCCAAAGGTCCGTACCACAAGCGTGGTATTCGCGTCGCCGCACAGTGGGCGCGACTATCCCGATTGGTTCTTGCGCGACACCGTACTGGATGCGGGCCAGATCAGATCGTCCGAAGATGCCTTTGTTGACAAGCTTTTCAGGGGTGCCCCCGATCATGGTGCCCCACTCTTGACCGCAAACGCACCACGGGCCTTTCTTGACCTGAACCGCGGGCCTGATGAACTGGATTCGGCCCTGATCGAAGGGGTGCGGCGCAGCGCCCACAACCCGCGCATTGCAAGTGGCCTTGGCGTTGTTCCGCGTGTCGTGGCGAATGGCCGGCAAATTTACCGCGGAAAGATCACGCTGGCCGAAGCGCACCACCGGATTGCGCATTACTGGCGGCCTTATCACGACCAGTTGCAAACGCTGCTGGACGAAAGCAACAACATCTTTGGCGAGGCGATCCTGATTGACTGTCACTCTATGCCGCATGAAGCACTTGAAAATGTCGGACCTCCCGGCAGCGCGCGACCCGATGTCGTGCTGGGGGACAGGTTCGGCGCGACAGCGGCAAGTTCGATCGTGGAACAGGTCGAAGCGGCCTTTGCCAGCGCCGGTCTGCGCGTCGCGCGCAACATGCCATTTGCGGGTGCCTATATCACACAGCATTATGGCCGGCCGTCACGGCAACAGCACGCCATTCAGGTCGAGATTGACCGTGCCCTCTACATGAATGAGGCGACCCTTGAACCAAGCCCTGATTTCGAGGCATTCCGGCGGCTTTTGACCGGAGTGATCGCGGAACTCGCCGAAATCGGGCGCTCGGACGATATCCGCATGGCTGCGGAATGAGCCTTTCGCTGCGGCCGAACTGCGAATGGTGCGACAAGGACTTGCCGCCAGATGCGGCAGAGGCCCGTATTTGCAGTTATGAATGTACATTTTGCGCAGATTGCGTGCGCGACGTCTTGCATGATGTCTGTCCAACCTGTGGTGGTGGCTTTGTCCCCCGCCCGATCCGGCCCAAAGGAGCGCATCGCGCGGGGTTGACGCTTGGTCTGGGATATCAACCGGCCAGCACAACCCGTGTCCACTGCCGTTGGACGGCGGAAGAGGTTGCCGAACAGGCCGCGCGCCTGCGCGATATCCCGCCTGCCGACCGCTAGGATCAGGACCCTAGCTCATGTGGCCCGTGGCGTCAGCGCCATTTCGCTTTGCAGGAACGGTTCCGGATCATCGACCTCGATCAGTCGCCTGCGTTCGATCTGCCAGAACCTGTTGCCGACATTCCGCAAGAAACTGCGGTCGTGGCTCACCAGCAAACAGGTCGCACCGTGACGCACGAGTTCATCTTCCAGTGCCTCTTGGCCTTCGATATCGAGGTGATTTGTCGGCTCGTCCAGAAGATAGAAATTCGGATGCCCAAGACGCAGGATCAGCATTGCCAATCGCGCCTTCTGGCCGCCAGAGAGCGCGCCGATCCGCGTATCCTGCATCTGGATCGCAATCCCTGCTCCGGCCAAAGGCCCGCGCGCCCTTTGGTCACCCACATCGGACAGTCCGGCAATGGCTGCCATGGGTGTCGCTTCATCGTCCAACTGGCTCAGGTGCTGATCCGAATAGCCCATTGCAACACTTGGTGCGCATTTGATCCTGCTGTCTTCGCCGGTGGCGGCGCGCTGGATCAGCCTGACCAGCCGTGTCTTGCCCGTGCCATTCGTGCCAAGCAGCACAATCCGGTCGCCTTGGTTGATCCATTTCTTGCCGGTGGTGTAGAGAAGTCGCCCATCGGGTGTTTCAACGGCACTATCATCAAGCGCAATCAACGCCTTTGCGTGGGTGCCGCTGTTGGCAAGCCTGATGTCACCGGCGCTGCGTTCTTGATGCGCGGGTCTGGCCATGGCTTCGATCCGTGCGGCCCGTTCGCTCAGCTGTCTGGTCTTGTTGACCAAAAGATCAGAGCCTGAATTGATCCCGATATTCTTGAGCTTGGCGGCTTGTTTGCGCAATTGCTGCGCCTTGTTCAGGTCATTGGCAAAACGGCGTTCATCGGCCTCGTCCGCTTGGGTCAGCGCGTCGCGGGCGGCCGAAAAAGGCAGTTGAAACACGCGCGACCGCTCGGCCCGCAAGAAAAGCGTACGGTTTGTGACGACATCCAGAAATGCGCGGTCATGGCTGGTGATCATCACCGGCGTGTCTCGGGGCAGGGCAGCCAGCCATGTCTGCAAAAGACCGATCCGGTGCAGATCAAGATGATTGGTCGGTTCGTCCAGCAGCAAGAGGTCAGGTTCGATGATCCATGCCGCTGCAAGAAGGGCGGTGCGCTGCCAACCGCCACTGAGCTCGGCGAGGGGCTTTTGTTGCAGGTCATAAGGCACCTTGAGGTTGTCCAGAACCACATCGATCCGCCAACTTTCATAGTCGGCCTGATCCTGCGGCAAGGCGCTGCGCACCAGTTCATAGAGCGTCTTCTGCCGTGCCTCGGCAGGCACATATTGCGCGACATACCCCACGCGCAGCCCCCGTGCGCGGGTGATTTCGCCGTTGGTTTGTTCGCTCAGGCCTGCGATGCAGCCCATCAAGGTGGATTTGCCGCGCCCGTTTGCTGCCACAAGGCCGATGCGGTCGCCCTTGGAGATTGTGAGGTTCAGGTCTGTGAAAAGCGGGTCACCCAAGGTCACGCCAAGGGCATTGATGTTAAGAATGGTCATGAGAAGTCTTTTCAATCAAAGGATTGCCGCCAAGGCGGCTGACTGGGCAGACCGGAAAGTGATCAGCCCTGCAAACGGTTTTACAGGGCTGGGCGGGGACCATGCTGAAGCCGGCGGATGATACGCATGTTCAGCACTGTCCTCCTCTTGGCTTGATGTGACCTTTGACAGAAGCGTATGTTTTGAAAGGTGGCTGGGTCAAGACCCGCCCGATACTTTCAGGACCGGGTGTTCTTTAGCGGTTCGCCCCCGGCACCCACAACACATCGTCCTTGCCATTGTTGTTGGCAATGCGGGATGCCTGAAAGCACCAGTCCGACA
>CAYGMX010000079.1:5459-9602 GCA_964351055.1 uncultured Loktanella sp.
TCGTCCTTGCCATTGTTGTTGGCAATGCGGGATGCCTGAAAGCACCAGTCCGACAGGCGGTTGAGGTATTTCACCGCTGCGGGGTTCACCGACTCCATCGTCGCAAGTTCGACTGTCAGGCGTTCAGCGCGGCGTGACACGGTCCGGCATAGATGCAGATGTGCCGCCAGAGCCGACCCGCCAGGCAGGATAAAGCTGCGCAACGGTTCGACCAGCTTGGTCATTTCATCAATTTGCGCTTCAAGACGCGCGACCTGTCCGTCTGTCATCCGCAGCACGGGGTAGGGCGATTCCGCATCCTTTTCCATATCGGGGCGGCACAGGTCCGCGCCAAGATCAAACAGGTCGTTCTGGATCATGGCAAGCTGCGCGTCCATCTCGCCGGTGGCATGCAGGCGGGCCATGCCGATCGTGCAATTTGCTTCGTCGACCGTGCCATAGGCAGACACGCGCGTCGAATGCTTAGCCACACGGCTACCGTTACCAAGGGCGGTGTCCCCATCATCACCGGTCCTGGTGTAAATTTTATTCAAGACAACCATGATCTTAACCTCCTTCGCCACGCAGATAGACAAACAAAAGGATCAGCGCGACAGCCACAGCCTGCGCCCCGATCCGCCAGCGCATGATCTTGTTGGCGTTCTTGCGGTTATACTCGCCGCCTTTGCCAAAACTGCCGATACCCAGCATCAAGATGCCAAGCACAGCCAGCACAGCCACGGCCATCAGCCAGAAAAGCGGATCGTCGGTCATTGTCTATTGCCCCTTTGCCTTCGTCCTCCGCGATGTAGCAGGTCGGCGGGTGAAAGAAACCCTCAGCCGCGCAAAATCAGTGCATCCAGCAGTCGCGTAGAGAGTATCCGGCGCATGAACCCCATCAGATAAGTGGGCGTTGTCACAAAGTACCGCGGCTTGGGGCGGGGCGATGTCAGCGCATGCAGCAACTTTTTTGTGACGGCGCTGGGGGGAAGTTCGAACTTTGTCGGTCCGGTTTCTGTATAGAGCCGGTCCAGTTCTTCCTGATAGGCATCGCGCCTTGCAGAAGCCTTCCAGTCGATCCATTTTTCGAAATGCGGCACCGCGTTCTTGCGAAAGGCCGAAGTGATAGGCCCCGGTTCGATCAGGATCACCTTGATCGGCGTATCCGACATTTCAAGCCGGAGCACATCCGTCAGCCCCTCCAGTGCGAATTTTGTCGCAACATAGGCCCCGCGCCATTTGTAGCCGACAAACCCCAGCACGGACGAACAGTTGATGATCCGCCCATGGCCCTGCGCGCGCATGACGGGGATCACCAACCGTGTCAGTTCATGCCAGCCGAAAAGGTTCGTCTCAAAGATTTCACGCAATGCACCCACCGGCAAATCCTCGACCGCACCGGGGCAGGCATAGGCCCCGTTGTTGTAGAGTGCATCGAGCGTCCCGCCCGTCGCCTCGAGCGTTTCGGCAAGGCCGTTCACGATCGTGTCGGCATCGGTATAGTCGATTAGCGGGCTTTCAAATCCTTCGGCGCGCAGCCGGTCGCAGTCTGTCTGTTTGCGGCAACTGGCAAAGACCCGCCAGCCCGCCGCGCGCAACCCGCGCGCTGCATCAAGTCCGATACCCGAAGAAGCGCCTGTAATCAGGATGGATTTCTGTGTCATGCGCACTGTTACGCCGCCATGCGGCAATCTGGCAAGCCGCCAGCATGAGCCAAGGCGGAAGCGCGCCCAAATTTCCGCTCTTTACGCCCGAATCCTGCATCGCTACACCGAATGGATGACCGAAGAAAACGACACCGCCCTTGGCCCCAATGACATAACGGAATCGCTGCGCCGTGCGATTGGTGACCGGTATCTGACCTATGCGCTGTCCACGATCATGCACCGCGCGCTGCCCGATGCCCGCGACGGGCTAAAGCCGGTGCATCGCCGCATCCTTTATGCGATGTCCCGCCTGCGCCTGTCGCCTACGGGCGGCTTTCTGAAATCTGCCAAGATCAGCGGCGACACGATGGGTGATTTCCACCCCCATGGTGACGCGGCAATCTATGACGCGATGGCGCGTTTGGCCCAAGACTTTAACGTCCGCTACCCGCTGGTCGACGGGCAGGGGAACTTTGGCAATATCGACGGCGATAACCCTGCCGCATCCCGTTATACTGAGGCCCGGATGACGGCCGCAGCCGAGGCGCTGCTGGAAGGGCTGTCCGAGGATGCGGTTGATTTTCGTGATAACTATGATGGCCGCCTGACCGAGCCGACAGTCTTGCCGGCCACTTTCCCGAACCTGCTTGCCAATGGATCAAGCGGGATCGCTGTGGGGATGGCCACGAATATCCCACCACATAACCTGCACGAGTTGATTGATGCCTGCCTTCATCTGATCAAAACGCCCGATGCCCGCGATGATACGCTGCTGAACTACATCCCCGGTCCAGATTTTCCGACCGGCGGCACGATTGTCGAACCGGCCGAGAACATCGCCGAGGCCTACCGCACTGGCCGTGGATCATTCCGTCTGCGCGCAAAATGGGAGGTCGAGGATCTGGGCCGCGGTCAGTGGCAGATTGTCGTCACGGAAATCCCCTATCAGGTGCAGAAATCCAAGCTGATTGAAAAGCTGGCCGAGGTGATCCAAACCAAAAAAGCCCCGCTTTTGGCAGATGTGCGCGACGAAAGCGCCGAGGATATCCGCGTGGTTCTGGAGCCGCGGGCGCGGTCCGTCGATCCCGAGGTCCTGATGGGGATGCTGTTCCGCAACTCCGATCTGGAAACGCGGTTCAGCCTGAACATGAACGTGCTGATCGACGGCCTCACGCCCAAGGTCTGCTCGCTCAAGGAAGTGCTGCGCGCCTTTCTTGACCACCGCCGCGATGTCCTGATGCGGCGCAGCAAGTACCGGCTTGAAAAGATCGACCACCGGCTGGAGGTGCTGGAAGGTTTTATCATTGCCTTCCTGCATCTGGACCGCGTCATCGACATCATCCGCTATGACGATGACCCAAAGCAGGCGTTGATGGTCGAGGACTGGGCGCAGGACCACATCCGCGCGACATCCGAAAAAGACTATCTTTCACCCATCGTCCCGGGTGCCGATCCAGAGGTTTCCCTGTCCGAAATTCAGGCCGAGGCGATCCTGAATATGCGCCTGCGCAGCTTGCGCCGTTTGGAAGAACTGGAACTGATCGCCGAGCGTGACGCTTTGATGCTGGAACGCGCGGGAATAGAGGATTTGCTGGAAAGCGATGATCTGCAATGGGCCCGCATCGCCGAGCAGTTGCGCGAAACCCGCAAGACCTTTGGCCGCGACAGTGTGGGCGGCGCGCGCCGCACGCGTTTTGACGAGGCCGGAGAGGTGGTCGAGGTTCCGCTTGAGGCGATGATCGACCGCGAACCGATAACCGTTGTCTGTTCGCAAATGGGCTGGGTCCGCGCGATGACCGGCCATATCGACCTGACCCGCGAGTTGAAATTCAAGGATGGCGACGGCCCCCGTTTCATTTTTCATGCCGAAACCACCGACCGTTTGCTGGTCTTCGGGGCCAATGGCCGCTTTTACACCGTCAGTGCTGCCAATCTACCCGGCGGGCGCGGCATGGGTGAACCGCTACGCCTGATGATCGACCTGCCCAACGAGGCCGAAATCGTTGACATCCTTGTCCACAAGCCTGGCGCAAAGCTGCTGGTGGCCTCTGCCGAGGGGAACGGTTTTGTCGTGCCAGAGGAAGAGGTGCTGGCCCAGACGCGCAGTGGCAAACAGGTGCTGAATGTCAAGGATACCGTGGCCAAGGTCTGCCGCAGGGTGGCGGGCGATCATGTGGCGGTTGTGTCGGAAAATGCCAAACTGCTTGTGTTCGAGGTCAGTGAACTGCCAGAAATGGGCCGTGGCAAACGTCTCCGCATCCAGAAATACAAGAAAGCGGCTGGGCGTCAGGGGATGCTGGAACTGGATGGCGGCCTGTCCGATATCACGACATTTAGCTGGAACGACGGGCTGTCATGGCAGATGGGCGGCGGCAAAACCCGCACCGAGCCCGACATGACCGAATGGAAAGCCGCCCGCGCCGGAGTGGGCAAACGGCCGCCCTACGGTTTCCCCAAGTCCAACCGCTTCGGCTAAGCATTTACCCGCAGGTGCGGGTAGCAACCGGGCTACCGATGC
>CAYGMX010000080.1:0-9466 GCA_964351055.1 uncultured Loktanella sp.
CGACAACAATTGTTCGATCCGTATCGGCGTGAACGCCGGGTCGCTTGAAAAGCACCTGCTTGAGAAATACGGCGAACCGACGCCCGATGCGATGGTCGAAAGCGGTCTGGATCACATCAAGATCCTGCAAGACAACGATTTCCACGAATTCAAGATTTCCTGCAAGGCATCTGATGTGTTCATGGCCGCCGCTGCCTATCAGCAACTGGCCGAAGCGACGGATGCGCCGATCCACCTTGGGATCACCGAAGCGGGCGGGCTGATCAGCGGCACAGTGAAATCGGCCATCGGTATGGGCAACCTGCTCTGGATGGGGATCGGGGATACGATCCGCGTGTCGCTGTCCGCCGATCCGGTGGAAGAGGTGAAGATGGGGTTCGAGATCCTCAAATCCCTTGGCCTGCGGCATGGGGGAGTGAACATCATTTCCTGCCCGTCCTGCGCGCGGCAGGGTTTTGACGTGATCAAGACAGTCGAGGCTCTGGAAAAGCGCCTTGAGCATATCAAGACGCCGATGTCGCTGTCGATTATCGGCTGTGTGGTCAACGGACCAGGCGAGGCCCTCATGACCGATGTTGGCTTTACCGGTGGCGGGGCGGGATCGGGCATGGTTTATCTGGCTGGCAAGCAAAGCCACAAGCAATCCAACGATGACATGATCGATCATATCGTAGAGCAGGTCGAAAAGAAGGCTGCGGAGCTGGAAGCGCAAAGCGAACTCGCGGCAGAGTAGGGTGGTTCGAGATCCACCTTACATTTCGAAAACCTGAGTATTTCCCGCTCACCATTCACGGTCTTCCCCATTGACGCCACCTGTCCTGCAAGGGCAAACACGGGGCCAAGAACAGAAGGCGGGATATGCGACATTCAAACCGAGGCGACGTTGATCCGTTCATCGTCATGGACGTGATGGAGGCGGCACGCAAGGCAGAGGCGGCAGGCCGCCATATCATCCATATGGAAGTCGGGCAGCCTGGCACCGGTGCCCCCGAAGCGGCCAAGGTAAAACTGATCGGTGATATGCAAGCGCCGCTTGGCTATACTGTCGCCCTTGGACTACCCGAACTCCGGTCGCGGATCGCCCGGCATTATGCCGACTGGTACGGTGTGAGCCTTGATCCCGCGCGCGTCATCATTACCAGCGGCGCATCGGGGGCCTTCCTGCTCGCTTTTTCCGCGCTTTTCGACAATGACGCCCGTGTCGGGTTGGGCACGCCGTGTTATCCGTCCTACCGGCAAATCCTCAAGGCTGTCGGTCTTGCGCCAGTCGATATTCCGACAACCTATGCGCAACGGTTCCAGCCTCTGCCTTCGGATGTGGCCGATCACGCCCTTGATGGTCTGATTGTCGCGTCACCCGCTAATCCCACCGGCACCATGCTGGACCAGAGTGCTTTGGCGGCTTTGTCAGCAGCCTGTGATGCGCGCGATGCGGCGCTTATCTCGGACGAGATTTACCATGGGATCGACTATGAAACAGCGCCGGTCTCTGCCTTGCAGGTCACCGATGATGTCTATGTCGTCAATTCCTTTTCAAAGTATTTCTCCATGACCGGTTGGCGGGTGGGCTGGATGATTGTCCCGCAAGATCACGTGCGCCGCGTCGAGCGTCTAGCGCAGAACATGTTTATTTGCGCACCCCATGCCGCCCAAAGGCTGGCGTTGCATGCCATGGATTGCGCAGAAGAACTGCAATCCAACAAAGCCGTCTATGCCGCAAATCGGGCCTTGATGATTGAAGGTCTTCAGGCTGCCGGTCTGACACTGTTTGCCCCGCCCGATGGCGCGTTTTACGTCTATGTCGATGTGTCAGAATACACAAATGATGCCTTGGGCTTCGCCGCCGAGATTTTGGAATAGGCGTGTGTGGCGGTGACGCCCGGTCTTGATTTCGATGCAACCCGTGGCCATCACTGGCTGCGTTTTTCCTATGCCCGCGCAACGGCGGATATCAAAGAAGGCCTTGATCGTCTGATCCGCTTTATGCAGGAGCGTCAGGCATGATCCGCTGGATTGTGGCCTTTGTCATGCTGTCTCAAGCGGCCTTTGCACAAGTAGCAGTCGATCCGGCGCGCACAGCCGTCAAAGACGGCTGGTGGACGCTCGAGGTCGCACTGGGTTTGGCGGCCATCACCCCCTATCGCGCCTTTACACTGGATGATCCGCGCCGCTTGGTGGTTGATTTTGAAGGTGTCAGCTTTGAAGGGCTGGACCCTGCGCGCATGTTGTCGGGTGATCGGGCAACCGACGTCCGGTTTGGCCCGCTGCGGCCGGGTTGGTCGCGGATGGTCGTTGATCTGGCCGAACCCTTGGTGATTACCGAGGCCGGAATGGTCACAGTGCCAAGTGGTGCTGACTTGCGGATCGTGCTGGCGGGGGCCTCCGCTGAGGAGTTTGCGGCCTCATCGGGCGCACCACCCGATCCGGGATGGGACGTGGTCACCGGATTTGATCCGCAAGTCGCGGAACAACTGGCGCAAAGCGAAGATTTCATTGTGGTCATTGACCCCGGGCATGGCGGTATCGACCCCGGTGCGATCCAGGGCGGGATCAAAGAAGCCGATCTGATGCTCATCATGGGCGCTGAACTGGCTGTGATGCTGAATGGGCTTGAGGGGGTCAGCGCCGTGATGACGCGCGAGACGGATACTTTTGTGCCATTATCGTCGAGACTGACATTTGCACGTCAGGTTGGCGCGGATTTGTTCCTGTCGCTGCATGCCGATGCTTTGGAGGAGGACGACGCACAGGGTGCGTCGGTCTATACGCTTTCAGCCGAGGGCGGGAGTGCCGCTGCGCAACGAATCGTCGAGCGGCACGAGCGTGGCGATCTTTTGGCAGGGGTTGATTTGAATGCTACCGGTGATCGGGTGGCAACGGCACTGATGGATCTGGCGCGCGCGGAAACCGGCCCCGCAGGGCGCAGGTTTGCGGATGCGCTCGTGCGTTCGATGCAGGCCCAAGGTGTGCGGTTGAATTCGCAACCCCGTCGCGAAGGACAGTTTGCCGTCCTGACGGCTGCGGATTTTCCTAGTGTTCTCATCGAAGCGGGGTTCTTGTCAAATGCCGAAGACAGGTCTGTTCTGGCAACACCCGAAGGCCGTGCGCGCATTGCGCGGGCGGTGCGCGATACGGTGGCTTTGATGGCGCGCTAGGCGCGGAACCGTGCCAGCCATACCGTATGCTGTCCGCAGGAAGGGTCTTCAGGCGTGTAGCGCAGCACCGTAAATCCGGCGTTTTGCAACAGGGTGCGATAGGTGTCGGGCGCAAGTGATGCATGATAGATCGGCTGTGCCGCAACCTGACCGACCGCCTCGCCGGCGATATGGCCCGATGTGAACATCAAAGCCGCGCGTGGTGCCGCATGGGCCGCGAAAGTTGCGAACATCTGTTCTTGGTCCTGCGGGGACAGGTGAAAAAAGCTGTCCCATGCAAGAATAGCGTCGAACCTGTTGTCCAGCGCAAGGCCGCGCATATCGGCCTGAACCACGGAGGCTTGCGGAACGTTGCTTGCATATTGCGCGGTCATCGCAGCGGCGGCATCGACTGCGGTGATCTGTGCGCCACGCTCTGCCAGATAGCGCCCGATCGGGCGACCTGATCCGCAGCCCAGATCCAGAACGCGCAACTTGCCGCTATTGCGCGGTGCCGTGCTCAGCAGGCGATCCAGCCAAGCCCTTTCGATCAGGTCAACACGGCGCTGCCGTGCCCATTCAAGGGCGACACGTTCATAAGTTGGGATGACATCCTGAGCATTCATGACTGTCAGATGTCACTTGTGCGGCCGTGGCACAATGCCTCTTCCAAAAGTGATCGTCAGGCTGGCATCATCCGGCCGAACACAGCATTTGGCCTTTTGACCATCAGGGCTTTGGCAGGTATACCCTTGTGTAAATCATAAGGGCTTGGTCCAACTCGTGTTGCGTTTCATTCTATCTTTCTTTGGCGGTCTTTTCACGCTGATCACCCTTGGGATGTTCATGGGCGCGATCGGCATTGGCGGCGTTCTTTATATGTATGGCCGCGACTTGCCCAGCTATGAAACCCTGTCGCAGTACACGCCCAAGACGATCAGCCGGATTTATTCCGGTGAAGGGCAGATCATTGATGAATTCGCGGTTGAACGTCGCCTTTTCACGCCAGCCGAAGAAATCCCCGACATTGTGAAACAGGCTTTCATTTCCGCCGAGGACAAGAATTTTTACGAACACTCCGGCTATGATGCGATGGGAATGCTGTCAGCCTTTGTTGATGCCGTCGAATCACGCGGCGAAAACGTGCGTGGCGCTTCCACGATTACCCAGCAGGTCATGAAGAATTTCCTCTTGGACGGATCCCGTTCTGTCGAACGCAAGATCAAGGAAATTATTCTGGCCGTCCGGATCGAAGGGGCGATGCCCAAAGAACGTATTCTGGAGCTGTACCTGAACGAGATTTTTCTGGGCCAGAACAGCTTTGGCGTCACTGCCGCGGCTTTGACCTATTTCAACAAACCGCTCACGGCGCTGTCCGCCGGAGAGGCCGCCTATCTTGCGTCGCTGCCGAAATCGCCCAGCAACCGCCATCCTGTGCGTGACCGCGAGGCTGCGATTTTCTGGCGGAACAATACCCTGCGCGAGATGTTCGAGAACGGCTATATTGACAGCGCCACCTATGAGGCCGAACGTGACGCGCCGCTTTTGTCCGTGCAGGGGGGCGACTATGCAGACTTCCGCGAAGCGCTGCCAGAGCGCGACTACTTCACTGATGAAATTCGCCGCCAGCTGAGTCAGAACTTTGGCGAAGAAGAATTCTTTTCGGGTGGTTTGTCGATCCGCGCGACAGTTGATCCTGATTTGCAGGTGACGGCGGCTCATTCCTTGCAACGCGCACTTGAAGAATATGACCGAGCATCGGGCGTCTGGCGTGGCACCGGAGAGGTGATCCCCGAGGATGCATTGGGTGACCAAGAAACATGGCGCGCGGCCTTGGCCGCCGCGTCGGTGCCGCGCGACATTGATCTGGACGGCACGTGGTATCCCGCCGTGATCCGTGAGGTTGCTGAAAACACGTTGACCATCGGCGTTGAAGGGGTCGAAGAAACCCAATCCGAACCCTTTGTCGTACCACGCGAGGATATCCGCTGGCTGACCGGCGATTTCTTTGACAACTTCACGCCTGGTGATGTGGTCCATGTGCGGCGTCTGCTTGATGGTGACAGTAATTTCCGTCACTGGTCCTTGCGCCAAGTACCCGAAGTACAGGGCGGCTTTATGGCGATGGACGTCAACACCGGTCGCGTGATCGCGATGCAGGGTGGCTTTAGCTACCAGCATTCGGTGTTCAACCGTGCAACGCAGGCACAGCGCCAGCCGGGATCGTCGTTCAAGCCCTTCGTCTATGCCGCCGCACTTGACAGCGGCTATTCGCCTGCAACGATCATTGTGGATGCGCCGATCACGATTGACACACCGCAAGGCACATGGCGGCCGCGCAATGCGTCAAACCAGTTTTACGGGCCAACGCCGATGCGCACCGGGATCGAGCGGTCGCGGAACCTGATGACGATCCGTCTGGCGCAGGAGATCGGGATTGATACCGTGGGTCTTTATGCGGAACGCTTTGGGGTCTACGACAACATGAACCGCGTGTTGGCTGCATCGCTAGGGTCGGACGAGACAACATTGTTCAAAATGGTGGCCGCCTACGCGATGTTTGCCAACGGTGGTGAACGGGTCGAACCAACCTTGGTGGACCGTGTGCAGGACCGGTATGGCCATACAGTCTATCGCCATGACCAGCGGACCTGCCTTGATTGTGATCAGGCCTCCCTGCCTGCGGGGGATGCGCCGCGGATCATGACCAACCGCACCCGCGTGATGAACGAGATCACCGCCTACCAGCTCACGTCGATGATGAAGGGTGTCGTTGATCGCGGCACGGCCAGCGGCACGGTCAACCTGCCGGTGCCGATTGCGGGCAAGACCGGCACCACAAACGATTCCAAGGATGTTTGGTTCATCGGGTTTTCATCCAATATCGTGGCTGGGTGCTATATCGGATATGATACACCCCGCACCTTGGGCCGCGGCGCATCCGGTGGTGGCATGTGCGGCCCTGTCTTTAACAGCTTTATGGCAGACGCCATCGAAGAGTATGGCGCGGGCCCATTCCGTGTTCCGGCCAACTGCCAGTTTATCAACATCGACCGGTTCAGTGGTGCCCGCCTTCCGGCTGATGCGACGGGTGACAACGTCATCGGAGAATGTTTCCGCCCCGGCGAAGAACCGCTTTTCGGGATCATGTTCGACGGTGGTTTCGCCATGGCTGCGGACCTGCCCTTGTTCGATGAAGTCCCCCGCGCACAGCGCGAGGTCACAACCTCGACAGGCGAGACAGCGACTGTCGGTGAAAAGGCGACATTTGGCACCCTGTCGTCGGGTGGGCTTTACTGACCTGCCGCTTGTGGCGGGCAGGGTCGCGCTGTAAGAACCCCTGATATTTGACCCCAACAAAAAGACGACAGGTGCCTGATGCGCGCAGAAATTCAAACGACTGTAGAGGCGATTGAAAAATCGCTGACTTTGCTTGCGCAGCGCATGGACCATGAAACGGCAGGGCACCGGCTGGAAGAATTCAATGCCCGTGTCGAAGATCCGACCTTGTGGGACAACCCAGAAGCCGCCCAGAAACTGATGCGGGACCGGCAGATGCTGGTGGATGCCTTGGCAAATTACGATGGCATCAAGCAGGAATTGTCGGACAACATCGAACTCATTGAAATGGGCGAGATGGAACAGGATGCCGAGATTATTACCGAGGCAGAGACAGCACTGAAGGCGCTTCGCGTGAAAGCCGCCCAGAAAGAGCTGGAGGCTTTGCTGGATGGCGAAGCAGACGGCAATGACACATTTCTTGAAATCAACGCGGGTGCCGGTGGCACGGAAAGCTGTGACTGGGCCAATATGCTGGCGCGGATGTATGTCCGCTGGGCTGAAAAGAAGGGTTATAAGGTCGAACTGCAATCGGAACAGTCCGGCGACGAGGCAGGGATCAAATCTGCCGCCTACAAGATCAGCGGGCATAACGCCTATGGCTGGCTCAAGTCCGAAAGCGGTGTGCACCGCCTTGTCCGCATCTCGCCTTTCGACAGTGCGGCCAAGCGGCACACCTCCTTTACCTCGGTCAAGGTCTATCCGGTGGTCGACGACAACATTGAGATCGAAGTGAGCCCCTCGGATATCCGCCTTGATACCTACCGGTCCTCTGGTGCTGGCGGCCAGCACGTGAACACCACCGACTCGGCGGTGCGCATCACGCACCTGCCCACGGGGATTGTCGTGACCAGTTCTGAGAAGTCGCAGCACCAGAACCGCGATATCGCGATGAAAGCGCTGAAATCCCGCCTGTACCAGATGGAACTGGACAAGCGATCGGCCTTGGTAAACGAGGCCCACGAAAACGCAGGCGATGCAGGTTGGGGCAACCAGATCCGGTCTTATGTCCTACAGCCCTACCAGATGGTCAAGGATCTGCGCACCGGCTATGAAACCTCGGACACTAAGGGTGTGCTGGACGGTGATCTGGACGGGTTCATGGGGGCGACGCTGGCCATGGATGTCGCAGGCAAGAGCCGCGCCGAGGCGAACGCCGACTAAGCTTGCCAAATCAGCGCGCGCGGCGTCATGATAGCACATGACGAATTTTTTGGACTGGAACGCGCATGACCTGATCGCCGCTTTGGCCAAAAGCCAACTCAGCGCGGTTGATGTCATGGAGGCGACCCTTGCGCGGATTGATGCAGAGAACGGTCACTTCAATGCGATCGTGTCGTTGCGCGACCCTGATGTGCTGATGGATGCGGCCCGTGCCGCAGATCAGGCCGACAGCAAGGGCCCGCTCTTTGGCGTGCCTGTCGCGATCAAGGATCTGGCCAATGTCGCGGGGCTTCCGACATCGCAAGGGTCGCAGCTTTTTGCGGGGAAACCGGCGGCGACCAGTGACATGATGGTGCAGCGGATGCAGGACGCAGGCGCCATTGTCATCGGCAAGACCAACACGCCCGAATTCGGCCTTGGCAGCCATACCTATAACCCTGTCTTCGGGGCCACCCAGAACGCGCTTTTGGCGGGCTGTTCGGCGGGCGGGTCTTCTGGCGGGGCTGCTGTGGCGCTTGCGCGGCATATGGTCTGTCTGGCCGATGGCAGCGACGCGATGGGCAGTTTGCGCAATCCGGCAGGCTGGAACGGGGTTTACGGCATGCGCCCGACATGGGGGCGGCTGCCCAGAGATCCTGCGGGCGATCTCTTTATGCATCAGCTTTCGACCGATGGCCCGATGGCGCGGTCGCCGCGTGATCTAGCCCTTTTGCTTGCGGTCCAGTCTGGCTCTGACCCACGCCAACCTTTTGGTTTGCCACAGGCCTCATATGACACCGCGCTGGATGCCGATATCACGGGCCGCCGGATAGCATGGCTGGCAGATTGGGGCGGGGCCTTTCCGATGGAAGAGGGGGTTCTGGACATGGCGCAGGCCAGTGTCGGACGCTTTGAAGACTTGGGATGCACGGTAGAGGCTGTAGCACCGCCATTTCCGGCGGCGGCACTTTGGGATGCATGGACAACACTGCGGGCATGGGCCACGGCCGCAAGACTGGGGCCACTTTATGACAACCCAAAGCACCGCGAGGCGCTGAAACCCGAGGCAGTTTGGGAGATCGAGAAAGGTCGCGCGCTCAGTGGCAGGGCCATCCAGATGGCCAGCACCATCCGGTCGGACTGGTATCGCGCTGCCGATGCTCTTTTTGACCGCTATGATGCCTTTGTCCTGCCAACCGCCCAATGCTGGCCGTTCCCGATCACATGGGATTGGCCCAAGGTTATCGGCGGGGTGGCGATGGATACCTATCACCGCTGGATGGAGGTCGTGATCCCTGTCAGCCTGATTGGTCTGCCCTGCGTTGCCGTGCCCATGGCCGGCCCGCGCCCGATGGGGTTGCAAATTGCAGGGCGTCGGGGTGATGATCTGGGCGTGCTACAAATGGGGCAAGCATGGTACAAAGCGACATCATAGTCCCGGGTGCTGCGATCACTTTGCGCAAGTTGACGCTGGCGGATATCGCAGCCGTTCTGCGCGCGGGCCTGCAAGACTTCCGGCGCGCCCCGCAATTCGGGCTTTTCTTCAGTGCGGTCTATGTGGTTGGCGGCTTTGTCCTGATCTGGTTTGGAGCGGGGCATGTCAGCTGGACATTGGCGACGTCGCTGGGCTTTCCATTGATCGCGCCCTTTGCTGCGGCGGGCCTTTACGAGGTCAGCCGCCGGATGGAGGCAGGCCAGCCGCTAGAGTGGCGGGCTGTGCTGGGGATTGTCTGGAACGAACGCACACGGCAGCTGCCATGGCTGGGTGCCATTATCGTGATCTATTTTCTGTTCTGGACCTTTCTGGCCCATATGATCTTTGCGCTGTTCATGGGTCTTTCGACGATGAC
>CAYGMX010000081.1:0-5098 GCA_964351055.1 uncultured Loktanella sp.
TCGCCTTAGCGACGCAGGCCCAGGCGCTCGATCAAGGACTGATAACGTGCTTCGTCTTTGGACTTGGTGTAGTCCAGAAGCTTGCGGCGCAGGGCCACCATTTTCAGCAGGCCACGGCGACCGTGGTTGTCTTTCTTGTGGGTCTTGAAGTGTTCTGTCAGCGTCGCGATGCGGCTGGACAGGATCGCAACCTGTACTTCGGGCGAACCGGTGTCGCCTTCCTTGGTTGCGAATTCTTTCATGACGCGTGCTTTTTCTTCAGCAGTAATCGACATCGGGGTCTCCTTATCTAGAGGGTTGATGGCGCGATCCGGGATGTCGTCCAGAAAGGCCCGTGGAGTGTCCGCCCAAGGGATTCCCTGCGCAGATGCGTCGCTTTAGAGGGGAATGGCCAAAAAGGAAAGGGTTTTGTCAGCCGGCAACCAAAGTGATCGCGCCAATGTCCAGCTTTGTGAGGCTCTGAAACGTTGCCACGGCATCACCGTCAGCAAGCAGCACAAGCCCTGCCTCGGTCTGTACCGTGGTCAGCGTCGGTGCGTCGCCATGGTACACGATTTCGATCGTGTCGTGCTGCTGGTCAAAATCCGCGACAAGCGCAGCGCCAAGCGGCGACAGGCGGAACGTGTCCGCACCTGTCCCCCCATGCAAGGTATCGCCTTTTCCACCCTGCAGCAGGTCATCACCGGCACCGCCATTCAGATAGTCCGGGTCCTCATCCTCGAAATCAAACAGCATGTCATTGCCGGACCCGCCATGCAGCGTATCCGCGCCCCTCCCGCCAAAAAGCACATCGTCACCCATCGAGCCGAGCAGCGCATCGTTGCCATCCCCCCCTTTCAGGATATCATTTCCGTCGCCACCATTCAGCGCATCATCCCCTGCGCCACCTGCCAGAATGTCATCGCCTACATGGCCGTTTACAACATCGTCGCCGGTGCCACCATCGAGCATATCGTCACCGCGCCCGCCTTGCAGCGTGTCTTGGCCGGCACCGCCCGAAAGCTGGTCGTTTCCGTCTTCGCCGTGAAGATAGTCGTTTCCTGCGCCGGTCACGATCGTATCGTCTGCATCGCCAGAGAAAAGAACGGTCCCCCCATCGCTTTGGCCCATCAACTGACCGACGGGTTCGATCTCTGTTTCCGGTTCAAGGGTCTCGTCTGTGTTTGCATTGGACTCCGCATCATCCGCCTCGTCAAAGTCGATGACCGCGAAAGCTGTGATCGCCACACTTATCAATACTACTGCTGCAAGCATTTGCCTGATCCATCTCCCACATGCGGGCCCCCGCCCCATGACAGTCTCAGCTAGCACAGGCGGGCGCGGTTTCATGCCGGAATTTGATCAAATGGTTAATGCCTGAATGGTCTATCGCCTGTGCCAGATCACCGGTTTTTGGTCATAACTGATGTAGAGCGGGTGTTTGGGATGCCCGTGTTTGCTCAGGCCCAGTGTAAAAAGTGGTTTGCCGGTCCTGCGCAAAAGCGCTTCGGTTTGTGGCCCCTGATCCCGATGCGCCCCATGGGTCCCCCATGCGGCGATGATCTGGTCAGCCCAAGCAGCGCCTTCCAGAATGGCGGCGGCGTTTTCGGGGCCAACCGGATCGCCGGCCTTGCGCATTTGGAACGGGTCGGTGTCGCGCCATGCAAAGATGTTTGTCACCTGAAATGCGCCGAACCCCAATGCGCGGGCGCGCCTTTCGCAGCGTTCCACTGTGGGATCATTCTGCACTTCTGTCGCTTTGGAGGGATTCAACATGACGAAAAGCACCCGTAACCCTTCAGGGTCCCATGTACGGGTCAGCGCATAGCGGTAAAATGCGCAGTCGGAATAGGTTGCGGTCGAGGGCGCGCCGTCCTTGATATGGGTGCGCGTGATCACCTAGACCACGAATACACGCGACGGCTGAAGCTCGCCGCCGCGATAGGTACCGACCGCGATGGCCTGCCCCTCGAACGAGGCCCAGACTTCCTCGCCATAGTCCACCCCGGATGCAATGACCGACCCCGGATTGCCGTTACGCAGCTTGGCCACGCTTTCGGCAAGACAGCGGACCTCTGGCAGGTCGGCAAGCCCGATTTCCAAGGGCTGCACATGGGCGTCAAGTTCGGGGGTCTTGGCAAGTGCATCGACCTGGTCAAGCGTCAGGCCGTCCGCGGCCTGAAACGGCCCGGACCAGATCCGGCGGAGTGACACAACATGCGCCCTGCATCCCAGCGCATCGCCCAGATCGCGGGCGACCGACCGCACATAGCCGCCTTTGCCGCAGGTCATTTCAAGCACAACATGGTCAGCATCGGGGCGGTCCACCAAGAGCAGTTCTTCCACCCACAAAGGACGGGCGGCAAGGTCCATCTCTTCGCCGTCGCGGGCTTTTTTATAGGCGCGTTCACCATCGACTTTGACGGCAGAAAACTGGGGCGGGACCTGCATGATGTCGCCGACAAAGGCACCCAGCGCTGCCTTGATCGCCGCATCGTCGGGCCGCAGGTCGGATTGCGCAATCACTTCGCCTTCTGCATCGTCGGTATTGGTCGCTTGGCCCAATCGCACCGTGAAGACATAGGCCTTGAGCGCGTCTGTGATGTAAGGCACCGTCTTTGTCGCCTCGCCCAAGGCAATTGCCAGCACGCCGGTTGCTTCGGGATCAAGCGTGCCGGCATGACCCGCTTTTTTGGCATCAAGCGCCCAGCGTACCTTGTTGACCACAGCCGTTGACGTGATCCCGGCGGGTTTATCAACCACCAGCCAGCCTGAAATATCCCGTCCCTTGCGTCTGCGCGCCATGATCTTGCCCTTTATGAAAGTGCGCGTTTGCTAGTCGGGCAAGGCGGGTGGGTCAAGCGGTTGTCGTATTTGCCGGAAAATGTCGCTTCATGGACAGACTAACACTCATTTAGGCCGAGAGTGGCAGATGAATTTCCGGACTGTCCAAAATGTTTGAACGACGCATACCCGAATGGCTCCGCCATGCACCAGCGCCTTCTGTGCACGGGTTTGCGACACTCGCAGGGTTTGAGGCCATCACCCGTGGCATCCTGATTTCCGTGTTTCCGGTGGCTGTCTACACTGCCTTGCCGGATGCAGCGGTCATCAGTTCGATCTACTTTGTGATCGGAATTGTTTCGCTGGGGGTAGGCTTGCTTATCCCCTTCCTGACCCGCTTTATCCAGCGCCGCTGGATGTATGCGATCGGGGCAACAGGCTATATTGCGGGATCGAGTATCGCGATGATCGGCACGCCCGAGATGATCGTGCTGGCGCTGGTTATGCATTCGCTGGCGACCGTCACGACCTTCGTGTGCTTTAACGCCTACGTGATGGACTACATCGCCCGCATCGAACTGGGCAAGTCCGAGACCCTGCGCATGTTCTATTCGGCGCTGGGCTGGACAGTAGGGCCGGTTCTGGGGGTGCTGATGTGGGGGTGGTGGCCGCCACTGCCATTCCTGTTATCCGGAGCCTCTGCCGCCGTCATGCTGGGTGTATTCGTCTATATGCGGATGGGAAACGGCAAGCTGATTACCCGCGCGCGCAAGCCTGCCCCGAACCCGCTGGCCTATCTGGGGCGCTTTTTCCAACAGCCCCGCCTGATTGCAGGGTGGTTGTTCGCGGTGATCCGGTCCTGTGGTTGGTGGGCCTATGTGGTCTATCTGCCGATCTATGCAGTGCAAAACGGGATGAGCGACCAGTTGGGCGGCACCTTGTTGTCGATCACGAATGCCGCCTTGTTTTCCTCTCCCTTGCTTCTGCGCTGGATGCAGGCCCGCTCGATCCGGTATTCGGTGCGGACCGGTTTTCTGGCCTGTACGATCCTGTTTACCTTGGCAGGGACGGGTGTGTTACCGTCGAGCATCGTCATCGGCTTGCTTTTTGTGGGCAGCTTTTTCCTCATCCTGCTGGATATTTGCGCGGGCCTGCCGTTTCTGATGGCGGTCAAACCGTCAGAGCGGACGGAGATGTCGGCGATCTATTCGTCGTTCCGTGATGTTTCGGGCATCCTGACGCCGGGTGTTGCTTGGCTGGTCCTGCTTGTTGCGCCATTGTCCGGCATTTTTGCCGCAGCAGGCAGCTTTTGCGCTGTTGCATGGCTGATTTCGGGCCGGTTGCATCCGCGGTTGGGCCAGCGCCGGATGAAACCTTTGCCGCCGCTTGGCAGCAAGATCATCGGAGAACTGACAACCGAATGATGTGCGGTCGCGGGGGCTACTGACCCTCAAGCACTTCGAGAAACGCATCGCCGAACCGTTCGGCGTATTTATCGCCGATCACACGGGAAATCGCATCCATGTCGGCGTTGCGCAGCTGTGCCACTTTTGAAAGCAACGATGCAGAGCAGCTCATGGGTTTGTCCGCGCCGTGTGGTCCGCGTGTCAGTGCCGCCTGCGCCTGCATTAACCGGTCATAGACAGCGCCTTCGTCCCGTCCTGCCAGTTTGCGGCGCATCGGATGGACGTCTGCGACTGCCCCTGCAATCACGGCAAGAAAATCGCGCCCGTAGTTTTCCAGCTTCTTTGCTCCGACCCCGCCGAAATGGGCCATATCATCCAGTGTCATGGGCCGTTTTTCGGCCATTTCAATCAGGGTGCGGTCGTTGAAGATGATATAGGCTGGCACATTGGCCTGTTCCGCAAGAAAGCGCCGCTTGGCCTTGAGCGCCGAAAGCAGGGGCGCATCTTCGTCGCTGACCATCGTCCGGACTTTGGGACCTGATCCCTTGGCGGCCCTGATCGTATCGCGCCGCAGGTCGATCGTGGCCTCGCCGCGCAGAATAGGGCGGGCATGTTCGGTCATCCGCAACGCGCCATGCCGTTCCCCATCAGGACGCAGCAGGTCATGCCCCATCATCTGCCGGAAGATCGCCTGCCACTGGCGTTTGTCATAATCCTTGCCGACACCATAGGTGGGCAGGCTGTCGTGGCCGCGCTGCTGTATTTTGTCGGTCTTGTTGCCCAACAGAATATCAATCAGGTGGCCCGCGCCGAACCATTCTTCGGTGCGCAATGCGGCGGAAAGTGCCATACGCACGGCGGTGGTTCCATCAAATACCTCGGCGGGTTTGTCGAACAGAGCGCGGGGGCCGCCGGCGGCCGGGCTGGGG
>CAYGMX010000081.1:5108-9358 GCA_964351055.1 uncultured Loktanella sp.
AAGTATTCCAGCAGGTTCTGACGTCGACAGCGCAGCGCCTCTGCCAATCCTAGCAGCGCGTTAAGCCGCCCATGATCTGCCGCACGGCGTTCAGGCGGGGCCAGCCCTTCGTCTATCTGTTGGCGACGATAACGGATGTCGTCGGGCCCGAAGAGCGTGAGCGTTTCGGCAGGTGCGCCATCACGGCCAGCGCGGCCGATTTCCTGATAGTATGCTTCGATTGACTTGGGCAGGTCGGCATGGGCGACCCAGCGGATATCAGGTTTGTCGATTCCCATGCCAAAGGCGACGGTGGCGCAGACAATCAACCCGTCATCCTGCTGAAAGCGGCGTTCAACGATGCGGCGGTCTTCGGCCTCCATCCCGCCATGATAGTGGCAACTACTGTGGCCCGCATCGGCGAGCGCTTTAGCAAGGGTCTCGGTCTTTGCGCGTGTGCCGCAATAGATAATGCCCGACTGCCCCTTGCGGGCACCCGCAAAGTTCAGGATCTGGTTGCGTGGCCCGTCCTTGACGGCAAAGGCCAAATGGATGTTGGGCCTGTCGAACCCGCGCAGGAACGTGGCAGGCTGCACCCCGCCGAACAGCTTTTGCACAATCTCTTCACGGGTTTCGGCATCTGCTGTTGCAGTAAAGGCGGCCAGTGGCACGTCGAGTGTGCGCTTCAATTCTCCGATGCGCAGATAGTCGGGGCGGAAATCATGGCCCCATTGGCTGACGCAATGGGCCTCGTCCACCGCGATCAGGCTGACGCCCACACGGCGCAGCATGTTCATCGTACCGCCAGAGGCAAGGCGTTCTGGCGCCATGTAAAGGAGCTTGAGCGTACCCGCTTCGAGCGCGGCCCAGACCGCGTCTGTTTCTTCTTGGGTGTTGCCCGAGGTCAGCGCGCCAGCCTCTACCCCTGCCTCGCGCAACCCGCGGACCTGATCGCGCATCAGGGCAATCAGGGGCGAAATGACCACTGTCACACCCTTGCGGACCAATGCGGGCAGTTGGAAACACAAGGACTTGCCGCCGCCTGTGGGCATGATTGCGAGGGCGTTTTGGCCGGCGATCACAGCGTCAACGATTTCTTGTTGTCCGGGGCGGAAGGCATCAAAGCCGAAAACATCACTCAGAAGCGTTGCGGTGGACAATGGGGGACCCTGCTGGTTCGGTTTATCTGCTCTTGAGGGTCACAATCCCACGCTAAATATCAGTTAACAAGAGTCAGGACAGAATGAATGAACGAAAAAGGCCGACACCCATAACAGGTGCCGGCCTCGGGGACAGGAAGAGGGGACGTCTTCCGGTCTTAGCGGACGATGTTATAGTCGCGCTGTGCAACGGTCTCGCCGTCAACTTTCAGCAGGGCGATGACGTCCTGTGATGGGCGGATACCTACGTTGACGCGAACATCGGCGTTCGCACCGGCATTCACGGTTTCGGTGCCAAGCAGCGCGCCGATTTCACCTTTGCCGAAGTCATAGATTTCGACAACGCCAGCGCCTTCGGCTGTCACGATGCCAAGATCAAGAACAGAGGAGCTATCCAGACGCTCGCCAAAAGCGAAATAGCTGTCAGCGGAAGCGGCTGTGGCGGTTGCTGCGATTGTAGCGGCGATAAGTGCGAATGATTTGATGGACATGATGTATTTCCTTTAAGTTGTTAGTGCGGTGGGAGAACCGCGTTTGGTTGAAGTTGTGCGGCGATGGGTGCCGCTGTTGATGAGACAAAGATTGGTCATTCGGGGCCGTTCGTGAAGAGCGGGTCTGATCACGAAATCGGTGATCAAAGTGATCGGGCCGCACTCTTGACATGCACATGGACGACACATTCAAGTGGATTGGTGCGATGGCGCACAGAACTAGCAAACGCTCTGTGCGTTTTGGCCGTGTGCGGCACCCAAATCTGGATCAATATTTTTTCAATCGATCACGTGTTTCATTCTGGCGCGTTTTCGTTACGTCTCATTATTTCTCTCCGCTCGCGGTTGCGTGACCGATGTGACAGGAAATCCAAGGGTTTACGGGATGCCTGGCACGCATTTTTTCTGCGGGCATCCCTGTTTTGAGTCGTTGCCAAGCCTCCCTTGACCTCTTAACCCTGTCCCCTCAGGAGGACCTCTATGGGCGAGATTATTCTAGTGCGGCACGGGCAGGCGAATTCTGCTGCCACGGATGAAGAAAGTTATGACCGGCTATCCGACCTGGGGCATCAACAGGCCCGATGGCTCGGAGATTATCTGCGGACCCGCGAGGGAACTTTTGACAAGGTAATCTCGGGCAGTTTGCGGCGGCATCGTGAAACAGCATCGGGCATCGGCTATCAAGACCCCCAGATAGACCCGCGTCTGAATGAAATGGATTACTTCAATCTGGGTCAGGCGCTTTCGGACATGCACGGTGTGCCGTTTCCCGGACCCGAAGACTTTGCCGCCCATGTGCCGCAAGTGATGGAAGCCTGGCATAGGGCCGAGATCAAAGGCGTCGAAACCTTTGCATCCTTTGAAGATCGCGTGACATCGGTCCTGCAGGAAGCGGCGCAACCTGGTGTGCGGGTGCTTTGCGTGACGTCTGGTGGTGTGATCGGTATGATTATCCGTCATCTGCTGGACCTTGATCCAACACGTCTGGCGCATGTCCTGCTGCCGATCATGAACAGTTCGCTGCACCGCATCCATGTGATTCCGCAAGGGCCGATCCTCGCGGCCTTCAACGCAATCCCGCATCTGGACGACGCTGACCGCGCCTATGCCAGAACGCATTATTAAAGGAACAGACCGTGCTGAAACTGCATTACGCCCCCCGTACCATTTCTGTGGCCGTCGCGATCGCGCTGGAAGAGGCAGGTATCCCTTATGACGCGGTCCGCGTGGATTTTGCGTCTTTCGAGCAGACCAAGCCCGACTACCGCGAGATCAACCCCAAAGGCCGCGTGCCCAGTCTTGAAACACCTGAAGGGATCTTGACCGAAACACCGGCCATTCTTGAATATGCCGTGCCCGGCCTTGTGCCGGACAACGCCTTTGCTGCCGCCAGAATGCGCGAACTGATGGCCTATCTGAACGGGACGATGCACCCGCATCATGCGCACCGCCTGCGCGGTGAACGCTGGGCCGATCAGGAAAGCTCTTTTGCGGATATGAAGCAGAAAGTGCCGCAGCGCATGGCCGAATGTGCGGCCTATCTGGAGGAGTACCTGCCCAGCCTGCCGTTTCCTGCGGGTAAATTCGAGGTTGTTTCAGATGCCTATCTCTATGTTGTGCTCACTTGGCTTCCCGGCGACGGGGTCGATATCGCGCAGTACCCGCGCCTTGCTGCGTTCCAGCACGAGATGAACACGCACCGGTCGGTGCAGGCGGTCTATGAGAAAGGGATGCTGTGATGGTCCATCTCTGGGTCCGGTCCGAGAGCCGCGCAAATGAAGAACGGGTTGGACTGACACCACAGGGGGCTGCCAAACTGATCGCGGCAGGCTTGCGGATCACGGTCGAGCAAAGCGCGCAACGGATCATCCCGATTGGTGAATATGTGCAGGCCGGCTGCGAGATTGCGCCAGAGTTTTCATGGACCGACGCCCCAACAGATGCGATCATTTTTGGCCTCAAGGAACTGCCCGACGATGGCACGCCCTTGCGCCACCGGCACATCATGTTCGGACATGCCTACAAGGGGCAGCCTGCAGGCCGTATCCTGCTGGACCGGTTTCAGGCTGGCGGTGGCACGCTTTATGATCTGGAATACCTGACCGACGCTGACGGGCGCAGGGTTGCGGCGTTTGGTTATTGGGCAGGCTATGCCGGTGCGGCTGTTGCGCTGATGTGCTGGGTGGCGGCACAGCGCGGCGGGATCGCAGGGCCAGTCAAAGCCTATCCCAGCGCCAATCACATGCTGATTCATCTCCAGCAGGATCTGGTCGCGTTGGGCACGGATCGTCCGACTGCCCTGATCATTGGCGCCTTGGGCCGTGTGGGCAGCGGGGCGGCTGATTTGTGTCAGGCCATGGGTGTCGCGACAACAAAATGGGATATGACCGAAACAGCTTCGGGCGGGCCGTTCCCTGAAATTCTGGCGCATGACATCTTTCTGAACTGTATTCTCGCCCGCCCGGGGACACCGGTGTTCGTGCCGGCCAGTGCCAAATCGGCGGCGCGCAGGCTGTCGGTGATCGGCGACATTGCTTGCGACCCCGACAGCGATTTTTCCCCGGTCAAGGTTTATGACCGCACAACGACTTGGGATCAGCCAGCCTTACGGGTGCATGAC
>CAYGMX010000082.1:0-469 GCA_964351055.1 uncultured Loktanella sp.
GGTCAGGCCCATGGTGCGCAGGATTCCCACATCGCGGCCCTTGTTCTTGACCAGCATGATCAGGCCGCTGATGATGTTCATGGATGCTACCAGCACAAGGATCGACAGGATGATGAACATCACATTGTCCTCGATCGTCAGGGCGCGCAGGAACCGGCCCACACGGTCCTGCCAGCTATAGGCCCAGATGCCGGGTCCGGCGGCATTGGCGATGGGTTGTTTCAGCTCTTCAGAGCGGTTCAGGTCGTCCAGCCGGATTTCCAGTTCATCGGCCACACCATCGCGGTTCAGGATGGATTGTGCGACCTCGAAAGGCAGATACACACGTACTTCGTCAATCTGGAAACGACCCGTCGAGAAGATATAGACCACTTCATAGGCATTGCGCCGCGTGGATTGGCCCATGGGCGTCGCCGCGCCCGCCCGTGTGGTCGTCTCGCTCCGGTCCCCGAGCGCCCGTCGCAGAGGG